>SKZX01000136.1 GCA_007127175.1 Desulfobacterales bacterium | reverse complement strand
TTTTCTGGCCGATGCTCGCAGCCAACCGCCGCTGGGTATACGGCAACTTCATCATCGGGCGCACGCGGGCAAATGGCAGACCCCAGGACGAGGTGATGTTTTTCAGCAGCCGGCAAAAAGATCTGAAAGCCTCAATCCGCACGGATTCGGGGCAATCGCAGGACCCCCCGGCATGACGGCGGCCCGGTCGAAAGCAAGCGGCCTGGTCATTGACAGTCCTCTGAAGTCCAACAAGGGGCGGGGTACCCGGGTCGTCTACCAGGGGCTTTACAATGGCCGCCCCGCGGTCATCAAGGTCTACTCGCACCCCATGAGACGCCGGCTTCACTGGTTTTTGTGCCATTTTAACGGCAAAGCACTTCGAAAACGGGGTATTCCCGCGCCGGCTGTCCGGTATTCCGGGTATGCCGCCTCACTGGAAGCGTATGTTATTGTTTACGAAAAGCTTGAAGCGCCCCGGGATTTCCGGTGGATAAAAACCGAGCCTGACCGGGCGCGCCGTCTTGACGGCTACAGGCGCCTGATCCCCCTGTTTGCCATGATGCATGCCAATGGCATCGCGCAGAAAGACACGACGCCGGGGAATTTTCTCGAAAGCAGCGGGAAAGTGCACGCCATTGATGAAGACCGGATGGATATACGGCCGTGGCCCCTTGGCAAAGGCGCCTCCCTGGGCAACCTGGCATCGGTTTTCACCCAGTTTCCGCCGGAAGGAAGCCAAGATATGGACGCGCTGTTCAATTCCTACATGAACGCCAGAAACTGGAAACCGGACGCCCGCTGGCGGCGCTACCTGGACCGGCGCATCCGGCGTTTCCGGGCATGGCGGAAGGACAAGCGGGGCTATGAGCGGAAACGCAACCTGCTGATCGCCGCGGCCGCTGTGGCTGCGGGCCTCGCCATCTGGCTTGCGCTGTAATCCGTTCCCCAGCCTATCATCGAGCCGCGGGCATATTCGTTCAGGTTGAATAGCGCGTACTGATCCACTCGCCGATGTTTTTCATGGCCGCTTCATAGGGCAGGGTGGTTTTCCAGCCCAGGTCGGTTTTTGCAAGCGAACAGTCCACGTCGTTGTTCCTGCCCATTACCGCGGCGGCCAGGCGCGTCACCGGCGGACGGATATTAAGCGGCGTCAGGAGCTTTTCCATGACCGACCCGCCGGCCCATGCAACGCTGAAAGGCACATTGCCGCGCGGTTTTTTTCCGATAAACGCCCCGAGGTCTTCGATATAGCGCTTCCATGAAACATCCCAGTCGTCGCGGAAGTGATAAGTCTTGCCCGCTGCAATGTCCATTGTCCCGGCTCGGATGATGCCGTCCGCCAGGCTGTCCACGTAGATGAAACTCGAGCTGTGCCGCCCCCCGTCCATGAGGGGGACCCCGGCAAGGGTCAGCATGCGGTCGACGATGTCGCGGACCCAGACGCTTCCGGGGCCGGTAACGTTGGCCGGCCGGACGATAGTGCAGGCGATTTTGCCTTCACGGTGGCATGCCATGCAGAAATTCTCGGCGTCCGCCTTTGCGTCGTTGTAGGGAATGCCCGATTTTCGCGGCGGGTCGGTTTCCAGGGCCCCCTTGAGATGGCGGCCGAAACCCAATGCCGCAATGGAGCTCAGGAAAACAAAGCGCTGCACCCTGCCGGCGGATTCGTCGACGAGATTTCGTGTGGCGTCCAGGATGGCCGCGTAGAACTGTTTTCTGGTGCCCCAGTCCGTGACCCTGGCAGCGCTGTGAAATACCGTGTCGATGCCGTCGCAAAGGCCTTGAAGCGTGTCCTTTTTCACAAGGTCCCCGCGCCGGATTTCGACGCCCGAATTTTTAAGCGGGCCAGCGTCCTCGCCCTCCAGGACCAGTGCGCGGACCGTGTGCCCATGGCGGAGCAGGTCCCTGACGATGATTGATCCGATGAATCCCGTGGCGCCCGTGACGAGTGCTTTCATTCTGATTGTCCCTCACAAACAGGTTTCCGGTTTTTCAAGAGGCGTCCCTTGGGGTCGCGTTCAAATTTGCTGGTCCGTTCATTGGATTTTTGGTGCCGTCTGATTATAAAGCAATTGTTCCCATGAGAAAATATTTTTCGAACCTTGTCTTTCTTATAAGATAAGGCGGGTTCCGGGGTTTAGGCGCTAACCCGGGAGACAGACTGGAAGTCTGTCCCCTGGACGTTCTGCAAATTCGACCCCGACCCCAAAATGATACGGCTTGAGTCAGGGTTGGGCATTTGAGCATGTTACATCCCCTGAGGGGATTAGCAATATAGCCGGTGGAAGGCCATGCAGCAGTTGGCAGGGATCATCCCCGGAGGGGATACGCAATATAGCCGGTGGTTTCAACCACCGGAACAGGGTATGGCACAAAAGAACCCCAGAGTCCTGAAGGGACGGCATTGCATATGTGTCGTCCCTTCAGGACTCTGGGGTTATGGTTATGCCACAACACCGGTGGTTGAAACCACCGGCTATAATCCCATGCCCCTTCGGGGCATCAAAAACCGACCTAGTCCCTGGCCCATTTGCCTGCACCGGAAATGCAGGCAAATGGGCCATGCCAATGCCCCTCCGGGGCATATTATCAATTTTGCAGATTGCACTGGTCACCCCTATCCCCGGAGGGGATACGTAATATAGCCGGTGGAAGGCCATGCAGCATTTGGCAGGGATCATCCCCGGAGGGGATACACAATATAGCCGGTGGTTTCAACCACCGGAACAGGGTATGGCACAAAAGAACCCCAGCGTCCTGAAGGGACGGCATTGCATATGTGTCGTCCCTTCAGGACTCTGGGGTTATGGTTGTGCCACAACACCGGTGGTTGAAACCACCGGCTATAATCCCATGCCCCTTCGGGGCATCAAAAACCGACCTAGTCCCTGACCCATTTGCCTGCACCGGAAATGCAGGCAAATGGGCCATGCCAATGCCCCTCCGGGGATGGTCGGGGGCGCTGCCCTGCTGCATGGTACGCCGGCAGCCCCGGAAAACGTTTTTTTTCGTCGTTTAATGGCGTATGGGAGAACGCGCTTTTTGTAGCTTGACATAACTCCCGGAACTTGTGATATATTTAATTCCTCTAAAGAGGTTTCCGGGCCTTAATAACTATCTATTATCAATTACAATGCGCATCCGGTGCGGCATGCCGGTAAACACCCATATTTTATGGGATGGCCGGTTTTCAGAGATTTCAGCGGCGGCCGGGTTGCAGGAGAGTATGCCCACATGCGGTTTTTTAATATCTCCAGGATGCTTTTTTTGAGCCATTTCGCGGCGGTTCTGCTGGTTTCCGGGAGCGTCGGGACCTATTTTTATCACAGCGCTTCCCAGAGCCTGCTGTCCGGGCTCCAGGAACGGTTGAAAAACAGTGCATCCCTGGTCAGCGTCATGCTTGACGTGGACGAATTGGCGGCCATTCGGATCGAGGACGACATGCATTCTGCATCCTATGAAAACATCCTCGGTCTGCTGCGCAACTTCAGGAAAACCAACCCGGACATCGCCTACCTGTATATCATGCGGAAACAGGGCGACCGGGTCGAGTTCGTCGTTGACACCGATTATACCGAGGACCAGGCCGTTCCGGGGCAGGTTTACGAATGGACGATTCAGACATTGCTCCGGGGATTTCACCAGCCGTCCGCGGATGACAAAATA
>SKZX01000262.1 GCA_007127175.1 Desulfobacterales bacterium | reverse complement strand
GTCAGGGGAAGGGCAATGAGCATGACGCCCACCTGCCTTGCGCTTCCCAAAAACAGGTATATCACGACAATCAGCAAAGCTGCCGCCGCTATGGCCGCATTCCTGACACCCTCAAGCGCCTGTCTGACATAGACCGACTGATCTTCAAAGACGCCCAGCGCCATTCCCTCCGGCAAACCCGACTCCATCACCGCCAGCTGGCGGTTCACTGCATCGGCGACCGCCACGATATTGGCCTCGGCCGCCTTTAAAACGGACACCCGGATGCAGGTCTTGCCGTTGAACCGGGTGATGACCCGCTGGACGCCATGCCCGTCGATTACCTCGGCGACATCAGAGAGCAGAACCTTGCGGTGCCCGTCCGCTGTCAGCATGATGCTTCTGATATCTTCCAGGCCGGCAAATTCACCTATGGTGCGGGCGATGATCTCCCGGGAGCCGACGGTCATCCGGCCGCCTGAGAGTTCAATGTTTTCGGACGAAACCCGGCGTATGATGTCGCTTAACACGAAGCGGTGTTTTTCCATGGCCTCGGGGTCAAGCAGGATCCGTATTTCACGCTCAAGGCCGCCGACGATATCCGTTCCGGCCACCCCGGGGACGGACAGTATGCGCTCCTGGAAGCGGTCTTCCACCCAGTCCCGCAGCCTTACCGGGTCCCACTGGTCGGAAGAAACGGCAATCTGCATCACGGGAATCTGGGATGGATCGGCCTTGAAGGCGAAGGGTTCGTCCACGTCGCCGGGAAGGCGCCCCCGGACACGGGCGAGGGCGGCCATGACGTCCTGAAAGGCGACATCGACATCCGCGCCGTAAATGAAGTGAATATCCAGAGAATACCGCCCCTCCATGGATGAAGACGAAATGTGATCCAACCGGTCCACGGTGGCGATAATACGCTCCACGGGTTCGGCGATGTTTTTTTCGATTTCAGCCGGCGCGGCCCCTTCCCAACGGATTTCAACCTTGACCAGCGGGTAGGTGACGGACGGCAGGTAGTCCATGGGAAGGCGAAAAAGCCCGTAAATGCCCATCACCGCAAGCAGGACGGCGATGGCGCCGGCGGCCAGCCGGCGGTATGCGGCGTAATGGGTCAACATCATCGCCTGCCGCCTGCAGGATCGTCTTCACCTGCCGTCCTGCCCTCCCGAACCGGTGACACGGCGTCTCCGTCTACAAGCCGCTCGGCACCCGTTATAATGACCTGATCACCGGCGGCCGCACCCGATATGATCTCGACACGTCCGTCCGCCTCGATCCCCGTTTCCACAGACCGTTTTTCAGCCTTGCCGTTTTTCACAACAAAGACCACGGCGGCTTCGCCGGGCGCTTGCCGTATGGCTTCCTGCGGCACGACAACAACATTGTCGGCGGTTTTCAGCTTCAGGCCCAGCCGGGCAAACATGCCGGGCAGCATCGCCACGGGATCTGCTGGAAGAATTTCCACGCTGCGCGTTCGCAGGCGCGCATCCAGGTACGGATATACCCGTTCTACAGTGCCTGCAAAAACATCACCGGGATATGCATCCAGCCGGATATCGACGCGCATGCCGCTTTTGACGGCGACGGCATATTTTTCCGGGACCGCCGTTCGGATCACAAGGCTCGATGAATCATAGATTTCAAACAATACCATCCGGGATGACGCAAAATCGCCATCTCTGACATGCACCTGGGAGACAACCCCGTCCCACGGGGCAAAAACGGCATGGTCTTCGGCTGCTTCCTCCGCCCGGACCAGATCTGCCCGGCTTTTTTCATATCCGGCCCTGGCCTCATCCAGGGCTTCACCGGGGAGGGCGTTATTTTCGACGAGCTGGCGCGTCCTTGCAAGGTTTTCCGATGCCTTTTCCAGCTCCACCCGAAGGGAGCGCACAAGCGCCACGATGCCTTTTTCCCGCCCGATGGAAAGCAGCTTTTCGCCTGATGTCACGCGGTCGCCTTCACGTACGCGCACATCGGCGACAGGCCCCTCGGCGGGCGATGCCAGTCGGGCGACCCGGTAAGGCTCAACCGTGCCCGTCAGTACCAGGGTCTCTGAAATGCTTGCCGTTTCCGCCGTAACGGTTTCAACGGAGGCCTTCGGCCGGTCCCCCACGGCTCCGCCCCCGGGGGCCGGTGAGGGCGATGAACCCCCATTTTGGGACAATACCGTCAGGGCATGGAGCAGGCCCGCAAGAACAAGCGCGCCTGCAAATAACAATACCGGAATGGTTCGGGTTTTCATGGCCCCCCCATGGCCAGCTCAAGGCGCGCAATGGCCGTGCGGAGCTCGGCCATTGCACGGAAAACGGTTTTTTCAGATGCCAGCAGCGCCGCCTGGGCGTCGAGGACGTCTGCAATCGCCCCCCTGCCCACGGCATATTTTTCCTCTTCTATCCGCAGGCTTTCCCTTGCCAGTTCAATGGATTCACCGACAGCAGAGATCCTTTCCTCCGAAGCGCGAATATTAGACAGGGCGGTTTCAATCTCGAGTTGTATCCGGTAGCGCAGGCTCCTGAAGCGCTCTTGTGCGGCCGCAAGGTCGGCGCGCTCTTCACGGATAGCGGCGTCAATGCGACCGCCTTCGAAAAGCGGCATTTCCATGGCAAGGCCGATGCGCCCCACATCGCCATATTCATCACCCGCCCCTCTTGCCGACCCGGCAGCCCACCGTCCGCCGTAAGCCCCCTGCAGAGAGACCATCGGCCACCGAGCCGCCCGCGCTGCGTCCACATTCCTGGCCCGGGCTTCAAGGACGGCCCGGGCTTCAAGATAATCCTGCCGGTTTTTGAGCGCCGCTTGAAACGCTTCATCCAGCGTCGGTAAAGCCGGCTTTTCCCGCAATGCCAGATCTCCTTCAGGAGAAACCCGTTCCCCATGCCCCTGCAGGCCCATAAGTGCGGCCAGCGTGCGCTGCTGAACGGACAGGACCGCTTTTTCCCTCACGAGTTCCTGCCGAACGTCCGCCAGCCGCACCCCGGTCCGCATACGGTCGACTTTGGCGGCTTTTTCAGCTGAGATCAATTCGTCTGCGCGCTTCAGGTGGGTCTTGAGCACATATTCCGAAAATTCAATTGCTTCAATGACATGGTGCTGGGCAAGGATATTGAAAAAAACATTTGAAACGTCAAACACAAGCGCCTGTCTGCTTTGGGAAAGCCCGTATTCAGATGCTTCGTGAAAAAATGCGGCGGCCCTTTCCGTATTTACCAACCGTCCACCAGCAAACAGTGGGACTGAAAGCACAAGATCACCGGACACAATATCCCGGCTGAAGGCGCCGGGCTCCCCTTCCCCCCGGGTCGGCAGCACCCTTTCCCTGTCCAGGGTGCGCCGGTATTCGCCTTCAATGCCGACCCGGGGCATTCGGCCGGCTGCCGCTTGGTCCTGACGGGCCTCTGCCGCAAGGACATCCCATTTCGCGGCCGCAACCACCGGGTTGTTGGCGAGTGCAATGTCAATGGCATCCTGAAGGGTTAACGGTCCTTCCGGAATGCGGGGCGAAAAACGTTCGACGGGGTCGTTAGAAAACGGCTGGGTGTGCATTCCTGCCGGCGGGTGTGAATCGGTGGGGCTCATCAAGGCACATGCGCCGAAAATAAATCCGAAAAAAAGAGAAGCGAACCGCTTCATTGAATTTCCCCTCCTCCTGGCGAAAGCAGAGGT
>SKZX01000251.1 GCA_007127175.1 Desulfobacterales bacterium | reverse complement strand
CGTTTACGCGGTAGCCGACACCAGCTTCCACACCGATGGTGTCCAGTTTTGCGCCTAAGACAAAAACGCCAGCAAATGTATCCGTATCTTCAATGTCATCAGCAGCAACTATAATGGCCCTGCCAGTCCAGTCTCCTCCGTGGTTGGATTGCCCTATATTGCCGACGTTCTGACCATAGAACCCGCCAAAGTTGATGTATAAGGGATCCAGCATAGTGAGTCTGGTGTTAAGTGCCACCATGTAAGCTGTAAGGGAATCTCCGTCACCCCCATCGATGTCATAGGTCTGGAAACCGCCGCCAAAATTCAGGGATACGCCATCCAGTTTCAGGTCGTAGCTTGCCTGCAGCTGGGGAAGCAGAACTTCCGGATCCCCAAATTCCATGGGCCTGATGAGGGCGATTTTCAGGCCGTTCACCGAAAGCTGGCCCATGCCAGGCCGACCGCCAGGGTTGGTATAGGCAACGAACTGCAGCAAGCCGTTGTCCGTATTGTAAACCTGGTTGCTTATGAAGGAACCAATTGCCAGGGGGCTATAATGCTGGCCGACGAGGAACTCACCAAAGCCAAGGTCAACCGTGCCGTAAAGCAGGCGGCCATAAACTGCACCAACATCGCCTCGGATGCCTAATTCATACCCACCTTTAACAGCACCATGGCTTACCGTGCCGCCAATGCGCGAATTTGCTTGCAGACCATGATTTAACTGAGTGATGTCACCGTCAAAATCGGTCCAGAAGGTGGTGACCCGTGCACTGCCGTAAAGGTTCCAGTCGGCTGCGGATACGGGTACGAACGTGACCAGTAGGAATACTGCGGCTAAAAAAATCGAGCCTAACTTTTTCATGTGTTTCCTCCTTTTGCTGTTTTTTTTGTTTCATCACAGAACGGCACAACGCCAACGATTGCATAAGCTGTTACACTACCTGAACATCTGCCCGGTTCGAAACCTCCTTGACTTGGTTAGAGTTAAGCGGCCCCTGTTTTACGAAAGCGGGTACAGCGCACATTCCCATTTTGCGGGATTATATTAAACCAAACTGTAATAGAACTTTTTCCAAATTGCAAGAAATAGAAGGCAAAAAAGTTACAATTTTTTTTTTTGTCGTCAGGGGCCTTCTGCGTAAAACTAAAAACCCGCCGGCGGGGTGAATCCTCCGGTGATTTTTTCCAGATGCTTTGCCATAAAGATCGTTGTCCGGTCTTCGAGGTAGGGGCCGATAATCTGTATGCCTGCGGGCATGCCGCCGGGACAAAGCCCCATGGGCGCTACCGTTGCGGGCAGATAAGCCATGCCCGCAAGACCGGCCCAGGCCGAAAGGTCCATGTAAGGGCGCGGGATGCCGTTTACCGGAAAGTGCCGGTCATACATATAGCCGTGGTCATGGTGAAGAGCCGTCACCGGTGCGGCCGGGCAGACAAGCACATCGTAGCGCGTGAAAAAATCAGCCCACTGCTGGCGGAAGATCTGCCGCAGGGCGTTGTTTTCAACCCATCGTTTATGAAGCTGGGTTGCGCCCCTGAGATGGCAGGCCTTGTAGGAACGGTCGTCCGGTGCCAGGCCGGCCGCTTCTTCCATCCATTTATTGAAGTACTTGTCGGGCGATCCCGCACCGATGACTGCTGCCAGAAACCCCAGGAACAGTTCCTGGTTGGCTGCGAGATCGATTTCAGGGTGTGCATCTGCGATATTCGCCCCGGCGGCCGCCAGCCGGTCGATCGTTTGCGACAGCAGGTCCCCGATACCGGCGTCGACCGGGCAGGCCTTGTCGTCCAACCACACCGCGATCCTCAGGTCGGCAAGCGGTGTCTGCCGGGGTGGCGGCAGCGTGATCTGCCATGCCCGTTTTTCCGGCAGTTCCGGTGCAACCAGGAGATCCATGGCAAGAGATATGTCGTCAATGCTTCTGGCCATGGGGCCGGCGACCAGAAGATCGATCCCTAAAACATATTCACCGGTGAATATGCCGGGCATGGGCGGGATATGCCCCCGGAGCGGCACGATCCCGTAGCTGGGCTTGTGCCCGTATATGCCGCAGAAATGGGCTGGGATCCTTATGGACCCGGCAATGTCGCTGCCGATCTCGATTCCGGAAAGCCCGGCCGCCACGGCAGCGGCCGCACCGCCGGATGAGCCGCCCGGCGTTTTGCCCGTATCCCAGGGGTTGTTGCTCTGCCCGTAGACGTCATTATAGCTCTGAAAATCCCCGCCGAAAAGGGGGACATTGGTTTTCCCGAAGATGACGGCCCCGGCATCGACCAATGACTGCACCACGTCCGCGTTTCGTGATGGTACATGCGCCTTGAGCCGGGGAGAACCGGACGTGCAGGGCATGCCGGCGACTTCGAATGTGTCCTTGACCGTTATCGGCAGGCCGTGAAGGGGGCCCCATGAGCGGTTGTTCGCAAGCGCTTCGTCGGCTTGTGCCGCCCGCGTCCGCGCGGATTGGGCATCTATATGCACAACAGCGTTGAGCTTCGGGTTCAGGCGCCGGACCCGTTCGAGATACATTTCGAGAAGCTCTGCCGCGCTTATTGTGCCGCTTCTGATGGCCGCGACCTGCTTTAACGCTGAGTCAAGGATCAGATCCTTCATTTGTTCGCCTCTCCGGCTGCGTTCAATACGTTATCTGTTTGCTATCCAGCGGCTTTGTTTGTCTCGCCCGCGATGAAACCGGGTTTTTGAAAATCAGGGTTCGGGTAATCGTAAAACCCGCGCCCGGTTTTTACCCCCAGGTCGCCCCGGTCGACATAGCGCTTCAGGAATTGCGCATTGGCCGCCTGCTGGGGGTTTTCGGTTTTTTTGGCCCAGTAGTCGGTAATTTTGTATACGGTGTCGATGCCGATGCTGTCCATGATGCCGAACGGGCCCACCAGGGTATGCATCACCCCCATCCACGAGCGGTCAACGTCCTCAACAGAAGCCACGCCTTTTGCCGCAAGGGTTTGCGCCGATTCAAGCAGGGTCATGAGCATGGCGTTGAACACGTATCCGTTGCTTTCTTTTTTCAGGACGATGGCCACCTGCCCGATTTTTTTTGCAAAGGCTTCGATGAGCGCAAGCGTTTCCGGAGAGGTCCCGGTATGGGGCATGATATCCACGATATTCGTAAACCGGGTATCATGGAAATGAAGGGCGGCAAAACGGTCCGGTCGGCCGGTGGCCGCAGCAAACATCGATGGGAGGAGGGATGATGTATTGGTCGTGAAAAGGGTCCGGTCGGGGCATATGTCATTGAACGCGGCAAATGTTTTCCCCTTGAGGTCCGGATCTTCCGGAATGGACTCGCTGATCAGGTCCGCGTTTTTGCCCGCCTTTTTGCGGTCGGTTTCCGTTGTGATCCGTTCAAGGGCTTCCACGGCCTGGGCTTCGGTGATTCGCCCCCCTGCCATGTAGGTTTTCGCCAGTTTTCCAACCCGGTCCATGGCCTTTTCAAGCATTTCCGCGCTGATATCGTAGAGAACGACATCGAGCCCGGACACCGCGCACTGGAACCCGATCTGCTGGCCCATGTTGCCCGAACCGACCACTAAAACGGTATTAATATCTTCAACTTTCAAATCCGGCCTCCTGCACTTTTTGGTGAATGAAGAAAAGGGCTGCAACGCTTGTGCGGCGACAGTCGACAACACATTTATAAAATGTTTTGGGCAT
>SKZX01000003.1 GCA_007127175.1 Desulfobacterales bacterium | reverse complement strand
TATGTCCATTTTTACAAAAAAAGACGAGAAGCACGGCTTTACCGGCGGCAGCCGCTACGTTCTTGATGACGAGCTGGCCCGGGTGGTCAACATTTCCACGGCCCTTGAAATGCCGCTCCTCCTGAAAGGGGAGCCCGGCACGGGCAAAACCATGCTCGCCCACGCCATCGCGGAAAACCTGGATATGCCGCTTATCGTGCTCAACGTGAAATCCAGCATGAAGCTGGTCGAGGCCCTTTACCAGTACGACACCCTCACCCGCTTAAACGACAGCCGTTTCGGGGATTCCGAGCGAAACGTGGCCAACATCGAGGATTACATCAAGATGGGCAAGATCGGCCAGGCCTTTACAGCCGAACGCCGAACGGTCCTGCTGATCGACGAGATCGACAAGGCCGACACGGATTTCCAGGACGACATGCTGGACGTTCTCGACCAGATGGAGTTCGACATCATCGAGATCGACAAGACCGTGCGGGCCAGGCACCGGCCTGTGATCATCATCACGTCCAACGCCAAGAAAGATCTGTCCGATCCCTTCCTGGGACGGTGCAATTTCCATCACATCGCGTTTCCCGACCCCAAGATGATGCGCAGGATCATCCGGGTCCATTTTCCGGATATCGACACAACCATCATGGAATCGGCCATCGATACTTTTTACCGGCTGCGGGAAATCGACGTGGTGGAAAAAAAGCCGGCCACGCGCGAGCTGATCAACTGGATACGGGCGCTGTCGGCGGACCCGGATTTCAGGCCCAAGCAGCTGGCAAAGGGCGAGGTCCCGTATCTTGGCGTGCTGTTCAAGAAGAGCCAGGACTACATGGTCGCGGCCAACAGCACCACCCAAAACCGCAAGCGGCTTTTTTAAGGCCATGTTTATCGATTTTTTTTACAAGCTCAAGGACGCCGGCATCCCGGTCACCCCCACGTCCTTTCTCCTGCTTCAGCGGGCGCTGCGGGACCGGCTCATCCTGTCTTTGTCCGATTTTTACACCGCATCCCGAGCGATCCTGGTGAAAAGCGAACGTCATTTCGACCTGTTCGACCAGCTTTTCGCCCATTTTTTCGAGGGGGCGGAGCTTCCCGATGACCAGGGCTTTGAAATCGATGAGATCGCCCGGGCACTGCTCGAGCAGTGGCTTACCGACCCCAAATCCGTGGCGGATGCACTGGGCGTGAGCGAAGAGGAGCTCGCCAGGCTGACCCCGGATGAACTCATCGATTATTTTAAAAAGCGCCTGGAAGAGCAGACCGGGCGCCACGATGGGGGCAACAAGTGGATCGGCACCGGCGGCACATCGCCCGTGGGGCATTCCGGGTATCATCCCGGGGGCATGCGCGTGGGCGGGGCGTCCCGGAACCAGTCGGCCGTCAAGGTGGCCAATGAAAGGCGCTACAAGGACTATGCCAGGAGCGGGCCGCTCACGCCGTCCTCCATGACCGAGGCCTTGAAGCGGCTGCGGAACCTGGTGCCGTCAGGCCCCAAAGACGCGCTCAACGTGGATGAGACCATCTACCAGACCATGAAGAACGCGGGCGAGATCGAAATCGTGTTCGACCGCAGCCTGAAGGACCGGCTCAAGGTCGTCCTGCTGATCGACAACGGCGGCTACTCCATGGACCCGCATATTCCCGTGGTCCAGACGCTGTTCAATTATGCACGCTCGCAGTTCAAGGACCTGAAAACCTATTTTTTCCACAATACCATATATGACGCCGTGTGGGAGGACCCGTCCCGCTACCGGAAGCCCAAGCGCGTGATTGAATTTTCGCGCATGGACCCGGAGACCCGGCTCATTTTTGTGGGCGATGCCTCCATGGCCCCCTATGAACTCATGGCACGGGACGGCTCGATCTACATCAGCGAGCGCAGCGGAATGGCCAGCATCGAGCAGCTCCGGTTTTTCGCGGACACCTTTCCCCACAGCGTGTGGCTCAACCCTCTGCCGGCGCGCATGTGGCCCTATACCCGGACCATCGGCATGATCAACCAGATTTTTCCCATGTATGAATTGTCCGTGGACGGGCTGGAGTCGGCCGTAACGCGCCTGATGGCGGCTTGAGGCGATATTTTCGGATCGGAAACAAACTGCCCAGGGGCCGGCTTTCCGTCCGTCACCCGGGTCAAAGCAAATCCCCCAGGGGACAGACTTCCAGTCTGTCACCCGGGTCGATGCCAACGCCCCCCAGGGGAAGCAAACCCGATTTACACCTCTCACGGGTATTTTTGACAAGGCACGGCGATGGGCCCAGTGAGGGCGGGCAGGACAAAAGACAGCAGTCAGATTTAATATGCAATTTTTCCGGAGACAGATAATGCGCAACCGAAAATTCACATTTCCGATGATGGTTTTTGCCGCGGCACTGGTGCTGTCGGCCGCCCTTCTTGTCATGCCCGGGGATGCAGCGGCTGAAAGGCTGTCCCTGGCGGTGAACGTGGCCAATGTCCGCTCCGGGCCCGGCACAGACTATCCCGTGCTCTGGCGCATGGAAAAATATACCCCGATCAGGGCGATCAGCCGGCACGGGGACTGGGTTTTTTTCGAGGACTATGAAAAGACCCGGGGTTGGCTGCATGGGGACCTCGTGGACAAAACCCCCACGGTAATAACGAGTGCGGAGTTGTCCAATATCCGCTCCTCCCCGAGCACGGATCACGAGGTGATCTTCCAGGCCGAACGGGGCGTCCCTTTCAAGGTGACCGGCCGCCGGGGCGCATGGATCAACATCCAGCACGCGGACGGCGATAAAGGGTGGATTCATGAGTCGCTGGTGTGGTAGTATAGAAGGCTATCAAAATTGACCGTCTTGAAAAAAGCCATCAGAATTCCTAAACCAAAAAAGGACCTTATGCATTTCAACAACAGAAAACTCATCGTTGGCGTCGGCTCGGCCCTCGTCGACATTCTCGCCCGGGAAAATGACGCGTTCCTCGAGGCCGCGGGTGCGGCCAAGGGGGGCATGACCTACGTGACGCCCTCGGAAATCGACCGCCTCATCACGCTTACCACCGGTAAAACCGCCGTGGTGCCGGGCGGCTCGGCCTGCAACACCGCCATGGGCGTGGGCCGGCTGGGGGGACAGGCCCGTTTCGTGGGCAAGCGGGGAAAAGACGACCTTGGCAGGGTGTTTGAAACCGATCTGCTGACCCATGGCGTGACGCCTGAACTCTTCGTGTCCGACGACCCCACGGGGCGCGTGTTGTCCGTGGTCACCCCGGACGCCCAGCGCACCATGTTCACCTACCTGGGGGCGGCCGCGGCCATGGCCCCTGAGGAGATTTCTCCTGACTGCTTCAAGGACGCCGCCATCGTTCACGTGGAAGGATATCTGCTGTTCAACCGGGCCTTGATGGATGCCGTATTGCGGGCGGCAAGGGCTGCAGGCGCAAAAATCAGCCTCGACCTGGCAAGTTTCACCGTGGTTGAGGAAGCCAGAGACCACCTGGACCTTATGGTGGCAGAATACATCGACATCCTCATTGCCAATGAGGATGAAGCCCTGGCGTTTACCCGGGAAAAGGACGAGGCAAAGGCCCTTGAGATCATGTCCCGCGATGTGGACATTGCCGTGCTGAAAACCGGCCCCCGTGGAAGCCTGATTTCGGGCGGCGGCGAGGTCGTGGCCATAAAAGCCATGGGCGAAGGGGCGCCGGCAGTGGAT
>SKZX01000373.1 GCA_007127175.1 Desulfobacterales bacterium | reverse complement strand
TAATGCCTGCGTAGGGAAACGTTTGAAAGGACACCACTTCAAAAAGCCGTTTTCCCTGTCAGGGGAAACGGCTTTTATGCTTTCAATTACAAAAAGGAGGATATCAATGGCGCTTGACGAAATCATCATTTCTCGGGCAATTATCGACCGGTATTATGAGAAACTCACATCATGCCTGTCATCGGACGTGGCCATCGTGGGGGGCGGGCCCTCCGGCCTGGTCGCCGGCTACTTTCTGGCCAAGGCCGGCAAAAAGGTCGCCTTGTTCGAACGCAAGCTCTCGGTGGGCGGGGGCATGTGGGGGGGCGGCATGCTGTTCAATGAAATCGTCGTACAGAAGGAGGCTTTGCGAATACTGGATGTTTTCGGCGTCAATCACAGGCCGTATGATGACGACCATTTTACGGCCGATGCCGTTGAAACCGTCGCCACCATTACCGGTATGGCCGTCCGCGCCGGCCTTGCCGTCTTCAACTGCATCAGCGTGGAAGATGTCATGATGCACCCGGACAAGGTGGAAGGCCTTGTTATCAACTGGTCCCCCGTGGAAATGGCCGGGCTCCATGTTGACCCGCTTACCGTGCGTGCGAAATTCGTCATCGACACGACCGGCCATGATACGGAAGTGGTCAAAGTCGTGGAAAACAAAATGGCAGGGAAACTCGATACCCCGACCGGAAAAATCGAGGGGGAAAAATCCATGTGGGCCGAGCGCGCCGAAGCAGATACCCTTGTCAATACCAGAGAAATCTTTCCCGGTCTTTACGTGGCGGGCATGGCGGCCAATGCCGTTGCCGGCGGACCCCGCATGGGACCCATTTTCGGGGGGATGCTCCTGTCCGGAGAAAAAGTGGCCGATGAATTGATCAAGCGATTGGAGGGGTAAAAAACAATTCGCGCTTGAATTTTTTAAACCTTCGTGTTTTCTTTTATCATTAAAAAAAGGAACCGTCCTCATGACCCGAATTGACGCCGCAAGACAGGGCATTATCACCGACGATATGCATTTCGTTGCAACCAACGAAAACGTTCCCGCAGATGAGATCAAACACCTGCTGGCCGAAGGTAAACTCGTTATTCCAAAAAACAGAAACCGCCATTTCCCTGCAACCGGCATCGGAAAGGGGCTTCGGACAAAAGTCAACGCCAATATCGGCACATCCATGAGCGACTGCAACATGGATGGGGAACTGAAAAAACTGGACGCCGCAATCAATGCCGGTGCGGATGCCGTGATGGACCTCTCCACAGGACCGGAACGGGACCGGGTGCTCGCAAAAATCCTTGCGCGATCCTCGGTAATGGTCGGCACTGTACCGCTGTACAACGCAGTGTCCCGGCGTCTCGAAGCGGGGCAGGCCCACGCCGACGTTACCGCAAAGGACATCTTTGACGAAATCGAGGCCCAGGGAAAAGCGGGCGTGGATTTCATAACGGTTCACTGCGGCATTACACGGCATTCCCTTTCCGTGCTTTCGGATTGCGGCAGGCTCATGGGCATTGTATCGCGGGGCGGGAGCCTGCTTGCGGAATGGATCGCCAGAAACCAGGCGGAAAACCCCCTGTACGAAGAATATGACCGGCTGCTGGAAATCGCCCGTTCATATGACATGACCCTTTCCCTGGGTGACGGGCTCCGGCCGGGCACCATATTCGACGCCGAAGACCGGGCGCAGATATCGGAATTGATCATCCTGGGAGACCTGACCCGGCGGGCAGTCCAAGCGGGCGTACAGGTCATGGTGGAAGGACCGGGCCATGTTCCCCTGTCCATGATTGCAAATGACATCAAGCAGCAGAAGCGCATCTGCAACGGGGCCCCCTATTATGTTCTGGGCCCGCTTCCCACGGATGCTGCCGCCGGCAACGATCATATTGCCGGTGCCATCGGGGGGGCCATTGCAGCGGCAAACGGCGCGGATTTTCTCTGTTACGTCACACCGGCCGAGCACCTGGCGCTTCCTGGAATCGAGGATGTCCGTGAAGGCGTCATTGCATCCAAGATCGCCGCGCACATCGGCGATCTTGAAAAAAATGTCCCGTCCGCCTGGCGCCGGGACCGTAAAATGTCGGAGGCCCGCAATCGCTTTGACTGGGACACCATGCTGGAGCAGGCCCTGGACCCGGAAAAGGCCCATGCCATTCGAAGCCGAAGCAAGGACAACAGCAGAGACGTATGCAGCATGTGCGGCGACCTGTGTGCCCTTAAGACCTATAGACGGTCCATTGCCGAAAACAAAACGGAATAGTATTTACGGCTTTGTAATACGCCCAATATCTGCGTTGCGCGCAATCTTTGAAAATCTCATCACGCCTTTGGCGTGACTCAATTCTTCAAAGATTGCACGCGCCTTGATCTTGAACGTATTACAAAGCCTTCTGAACCAGGCTTTTGCTTTTCCAATATGCCGTTTTACAGTTACAAATTGACGTTAGCGCTGTTGCTTTCACATTCTAAGATCGTTTGGATCAATATGGTATTTACACAGCCATCAATTTTACAAGGAGCCGCAAATGGAAGATTTTTATTACCAGCCCATGTTTCCCTTAGGTGCCGATGACACGAGGTATCGAAAACTATCGGATACCTTGGTCGGTTCCGGCAGTTTCAACGAGAAACCGGTTCTGACGGTATCTGCACAAGCACTGACCCTGCTTGCGGAAACCGCCTTCACCGATGTGGCCCACCTTTACCGTACAAACCACCTGGCGCAGTTGGCCGCAATCCTGGAAGATCCTGAAAGTTCTGAAAACGACCGCTACGTGGCCCTGGAAATGATTAAAAATGCGGTTATTTCAGCCGAATTTGTATTTCCCATGTGCCAGGACACCGGGACCGCGGTCATCATCGGCAAGAAAGGGCAGCAGGTATGGACCGGCGGCGGGGATGAGGAAGCGCTTTCACGGGGCGTACACAATGCCTACCGGAACAACAACCTGCGCTACTCCCAGCAGGCGCCGCTTTCCATGTTTGATGAAAAAAACACCGGCTCCAACCTCCCCGCGCAAATCGAGCTGTATGCCACCGACGGGGATGCGTATTCGTTTCTGTTCATCGCCAAAGGGGGGGGGTCGGCCAACAAGACATTTCTATTTCAGCAGACCAAGGCGCTGCTGAACCCAAAGGCGCTGACTGCTTTTCTCAGCGAAAAAATGAAATCCCTGGGGACTGCGGCCTGCCCGCCGTACCATCTTGCCGTGGTCGTGGGCGGCACGTCCGCCGAGCTGACCCTCAAAACCGTCAAGCTGGCATCCGCAGGATACCTTGATACCCTCCCGGAAAGCGGCAACGAACACGGCCGGGCGTTCCGGGACAGGGAAACAGAGGCCATGCTTCTGGAGATATCCCGGCAGTCCGGCATCGGCGCCCAATTCGGGGGGAAATATTTTTGCCATGACATCCGGGTGATCCGCCTGCCCCGGCACGGCGCTTCATGTCCCGTGGGCATCGGGGTGAGCTGCAGCGCGGACAGGAATATCAAGGGGAAAATCACGAAGGACGGTGTTTTTCTTGAAGCCCTGGAAACCGATCCGGCCCGTTTCCTGCCGGATGCCCGGCAAATCGAGGCCGATGCCGTTTCCCTGGACCTGAACCGGTCCATGGACGAGATACGGGCAGAATTGAGCCGCCATCCCGTGACGACGCGGCTCCTGCTCAACGGTAAAAT
>SKZX01000282.1 GCA_007127175.1 Desulfobacterales bacterium | reverse complement strand
GTGGTTCGCACAGTTTTTCAGGTGCCGGGCCTTGTTTTTGTAAAATCCCGTCGGGCGTATGAGGGCTTCCAGTTCCCCCTGTTCAACATTTGCAAAATCATCAGGTGTTTTCAAATGGTTGAACAGCTCCCGGGTAACCATGTTGACCTGCCTGTCCGTGCACTGGGCCGAAAGAATCGTGGCCATCAACAGTTCGAAAGCGTTCTTGTGGTTGAGCTGTGTCTTGACAATCGGGTAATGTGCGTTTAGCCTTTCAAGGATTTTTTTAACCCGATCCTGTCTGGCCGTATTACGTTTCGGCATGAATACACTGTCCTTGCAGCAGATGATTTTTTCGGCGGTTTTTAACCGCGGCCCGGGAGAACCAGTTTAGATACCATGAACGGAAAAATAAAAAAAGTCAAAGCACTGGGCCTTTGCTCCGGGGGACTGGACAGCACCCTGGCGGGGGTGGTGCTCCGGCGCCAGGGGGTGGAAGTGGTCTGGGTGGCCTTTGAAACCCCTTTTTTTTCGGCGGAAAAGGCGCGGCGTGCCTCCGGTGCCGCAGGCATCCCGCTGATCGTCAAAGACATTACCGGGCGCTATCTGCCCATGCTGCAAAACCCCCCGGCCGGCTTTGGCCGCTACGCCAATCCCTGCATGGACTGCCATGCGCTGATGTTCCGCATTGCCGGTGAAATGATGGCCGAAGTCGGCGCCGATTTCCTTTTTTCAGGGGAAGTCATGGGGCAGCGTCCCATGTCCCAGACCAAATCATCCCTGCGCTATGTCGAAAAACATTCCGGGTACGGCGGGCGGATACTGAGGCCGCTTTCCGCGAGGCGCCTGCCCGAGACGGAGATGGAGAAATCGGCCATGGTCGATCGTGAAAAGCTCTTCGACTTTACCGGCCGATCCAGGAAGCCCCAGATCCGGCTTGCCCGCGAACTGGGAATTGTCGATTATCCCGCACCCGCCGGGGGATGCCTCCTTACAGACCCGAATTATGCAAGAAGGGTCCGGGACCTGCTTGGTCATGAAGAAAACCCTGAAAGGGAAGATTTTGAACTGCTTAAATACGGGCGCCATATCAGGCTTTCCCCTGAGGCAAAGCTCGTTGCCGGGCGGAACATGGCCGACAACGAGAGCATTGCCGCCCTCTACCGGCCGGATAGGGACATCCGTATCATCATGCCGGGCATCCCCGGGCCCCTGGGCCTCATGCCGGGCGGTGCCAAAGAGGACATGGTCGCCATCGGCGCAGCCATTTGCGCCGGATACAGCCGAACCGCCAAAGGAAGCCCTGTAACGGTAAGCGTCACTTCCCCTTCGGGCGTCGTGTCCCTGGCCGTCATGCCGGTAAAAGCGCAGCATTCAGGTGACCTGGTGTTTCTATAACAACCTGTTAAAAGGAACAATCCATGCCATTTGTTTTCTTTTAAAAATAGTGTATAGTAGCTTCATGCGCGTTGTTCTCATTCAATCCCATGAAAACCAGCGGGTTGAGTGTGCCGGAACTGCCGTATTGTTTTACAACATTTGAATATAACAGTTTTTCAGACTGTAAAGACGCATCCAAAAGCATCCCGGCCACCAGACGGATCATTCACGGCGCAAGCTTATGAGCATGGCTTCCGAAAATAAAGCGCTTTCCATAAACCAGATAAAAGACATCTCCTCATGGGTGTCTTCCGCCCATGATCTGAATCAGCTCCTGGAGTTGATCCTGGAGTCCGGAACCCGGATCATGCGTGCAAAAGCCAGCTCCCTGCTCTTCCTGGATGAAAAAAAACAGAAGCTCTATTTCAAGGTGGCCACCGGGCTGAAAAAAGAGGAAATCAAGCAGTTCGAAATCAGCGTGGGCCAGGGAATCGCCGGGCATGTCGCGCAGACCGGCAAGCCGGTACTGATTGAAGACGTGTCCAAAGACAAGCGCTGGTACCGCAGCATCAGCGACAAAATGGGTTATAAAACAAAATCCATTGCCTGCTCTCCCATGAAAGTGGGAGACAGGATCATTGGGGTCATTCAGTTTATCAACAAAGCCGATGACGGCAGTTTTCACAAAAGCGACCTGGACCTGTTGAACGTGTTTGCCGATCTTGCCGCCCTGGCGATTGCCAATGCGCAAAAGTTTCAGCTTGTTGAGCGGGAAAACCGGAATTTGAAGGAAGACCTGGATTCCACACGGGCGATCGTCGGTGAAAGCACGGCCATGCGGAACGTCGTCGTCGAGGCGCTGAGGGTTGCCAATTCACAGGCGAGCACCCTGATTATGGGTGAAAGCGGTACCGGCAAGGAGCTTGTGGCCCGATTGATTCACCAGGCCAGCCCGCGCAGCGAACGGCACCTGGTGACCATCAACTGCGCCGCGGTTCCGGAAACACTGCTTGAAGATGAGCTTTTCGGCCACGAAAAAGGCGCTTTTACAGGGGCTGTCGGTCAGAAGATCGGAAAATTCGAGCTTGCCGATGAGAGCACTATTTTTCTGGATGAGATCGCCGAGATGAGCCACACCATGCAGGCAAAACTGCTGCGGGTACTCCAGGACGGGGTTTTTTACAGGGTTGGCGGGAATATACCGATTTCAGTCGATATCCGGGTTCTCGCCGCTACCAACCAGAATATCGTCGAGGCCATAAAAGAAGGCCGTTTCAGAAAGGACCTTTACTACCGGTTGAACGTGGTGGAGCTTCACCTGCCGCCGCTTCGGGAGCGAAAAGAGGACATTCCCCTCCTGGCGAAGCATTTCGTCAATATTTTTAAAAGGTTAAAGGGATGCGTGGACCTTGAGATATCGCCCGCGGCAATGCGTAAAATGCAGCTCTATGACTGGCCCGGCAATGTCCGGGAACTCAAAAATGCCATGGAGCGGGCGGTGGTCATGGGGAACGGCCGCAGGATCATGCCAAGTGATCTGCCGATGTTTTTTGAAGACGGAGCGCTGGAAACGGTTTCTGCCGGAATGCCGCTCAGGGATGCGGTTGATGGGTTCAAACGGCGATTCATAGAGGCCACGCTGAAAACCACCGGCGGCAACCAGAGCAGGGCAGCCGTCATCATGAGGATCCAGCGGACGTATTTGTCACGGCTGATATCCCGCTACGGCATCAACAGAAAAAATGGGCCCGGTTAGGGGAGTCTAATGGAAACAGGAGATTTGATCAAAGCAGCAAGGGGGGAGGTGCCCGTTGACCTGCTGCTGACGGACGCACGCATCGTAAACGTTTACACGGGGAAGGTTGTGCCCGGCAATATAGGCATTTACGGCGGCCGTATTGCCGGCATAGGGGATTACCCGGCAAAGCGCACGGTATCCCTGGGCAACCGGTTTGCCGTACCGGGGTTCATCGACGCCCATGTCCACATCGAGAGCACCATGGCGGGGGTTTCCGCTTTTGTCCGCGGCGTTCTGCCCTGCGGCACCACCACGGTCGTTGCAGACCCCCATGAGATTGCCAACGTGCTCGGCGTGGACGGGATTGCCTACATGCTGGCCACCGCGGAAAAACAGCCCATGAATATTTATTTCATGCTGCCGTCGTGCGTGCCGGCCACGTCCATGGAAACCGCGGGCGCTGTCCTGGACGCGGACAGCCTCATGCCCCTGCTTTCCCACGAGCGGATCCTGGGGCTTGGCGAGATGATGAATTTCCCGGGGGTGCTGGGCGCCGATCCCGACGTGATCAAAAAGATCGAAAACACCCTTTATTATGACAAGGTGGTGGACGGCCACGCCCCGGGGCTTTCCGGCAGGGACCTGGCAGCTTACCTGGCCGCCGGCATTTCATCGGATCATGAAACCGTGGCGGCCCATGAAGCGCTTGAAAAACTGGCCGCCGGCATGTTCATCATGATCCGGGAGGGGACCGGCGCCAAAAACCTTGCGGACCTTGTGCCGGTCATTACGCCCCATACCGAACCGTTTCTGATGTGGTGCACCGATGACCGGCACCCGGAGGACATCCGGCGGGAGGGGCACATTGATTTTCTGGTCCGGAAAGCCGTTGGCGCAGGGGTTGACCCCATGACGGCCATTCGCATGGCCACCCTACACCCGGCCCGGTATTTCGGGTTGAACCGCCTTGGGACCATCGCACCCGGTAAAATCGCGGACATCGTGGTGTTGTCGGACCTGGAGGCGCTCAGGGTCGAAAGCGTCTACACGTCGGGACGCCTGGTGGCGGAGCACGGGCGCATGCATCCGGCCATCGGTGTTCCGGCGCCGGTTTCCTGCCCCTCGGCCATGAACGTGGTGCTTGAAACTATTGATCTGTCGATTCCGGCGAAAGGCAAAACCGCCCGGGTGATAGAGCTCGTGGCCGACCAGTTGGTCACCGGGAGCCGGGTGATGGATGTGGCTGCCAGAAACGGTAAAGCCGTCCCGGATATCGCGCGCGACATGCTCAAGCTGGTGGTGATTGAGCGGCATCAGGGAACCGGAAGAACGGGAAAAGGCTTTGTTGCCGGTTTCGGCCTGCAGAAAGGCGCCCTTGCGTCCAGCGTGGCCCACGATTCGCACAATATCATTGCCGTGGGTGTAGACGATGCCGACATACTGGCTGCCGTAAAGGCCGTGGTGGAGATGGGCGGCGGGCTGGCAGTGGCATCCGGCGGAAAGGTTGACGCGTTTCTGGCCTTGCCCATTGCCGGGCTCATGGCGGACGCGGATTTTGACGCGATACAGGAGCACACTGAAGCCCTCAACAGGGCCGCAAAAAATCTGGGGTGCCGCATCCGGGACCCTTTCATGGCCCTGTCTTTTCTCGCCCTGCCGGTCATACCGGCGCTCCGGCTAACCGACCGTGGCCTGTTTGACGTGAATGCGTTTGCGCATGTTCCGCTGCTGGAACCGTAACCGGCTGAGCCTTGAAAACAAAGGTGCCCGATGATCTGCCACGTGGACATGGATGCATTTTTTGCCGCGGTCGAGCAGCTGGACGACCCATCCCTTGCCGGTAAATGCGTGATCATCGGCGGCGTATCGGACCGCGGGGTGGTTGCCGCGGCCAGCTACGAGGCCAGGCAATTCGGCGTGCGCTCCGCCATGCCGGTTTTTCAGGCGAAGAAGCGCTGCCCGGAAGGTGTGTTTCTGCGCCCCCGCCACGGGCGCTACAAGCAGGTGTCCGAAAGGGTCATGGACGTGCTCGGCACGTTTTCCCCGGTGCTTGAGCAGGTGTCCATTGACGAGGCTTACCTGGATCTTGCCGGGTGCGAGGGGCTTTTTGGGCCATACGTCCGCATCGGCGCCGCAATCAAGGACAAGATCAGGCGGGAGGTCGGCCTGAGCTGCTCGGTCGGCATTGCGCCCCTGAAATTTCTTGCAAAAATCGCCTCGGACATGGACAAGCCGGACGGGCTCCGCGTGATACCTGTGGAAGAAGTGCAGGACCTTATCAACGCGCTGCCCGTTTCAAAGGTTCCCGGGGTCGGCCCGGTAACCGCAAAAGCCCTGGAGCGGATGGGCATTCGGTTTCTGGGTGATGCCCGCAGGGTGGACCTGAATCTTCTGGTTTCACGCCTTGGCCGGTTCGGATACCGGCTCCATGAACTTTCCGCAGGCATCGACCGTTCCCGCGTCATACCCGTCCATGCCGTCAAATCCATCAGCAGCGAGGAAACCCTGGAATCCGACACCATGGAAATGCGCGTCCTGGAAAACCTCCTGCTGAAACACGCGGAAGACGTGGGGCGCCAGGTGCGCAAAAAGAAAGTCATGGCAAAAACCGTATTTATCAAGCTCAAGGATTCGGATTTCAAACAGATCACCCGGCAGGCGCAGCTGGCCGAACCGTCACAGACCGCCGAGATCATCTACCGTGCCGCAGTGGAGCTGCTCAGGGCATGCGGGCTGCAAAAGCCCGTCCGCCTTGCCGGGCTTGGGGTGTCCGACCTGGTCAGCAGCGATACACCTGTTCAGCAGTCCCTTTTTGAAGCGTCCGGTTTTGAAGCGTCCGGGAATGAATTTTCCCGCAAGGCCATGAAAAAATGGGAACAGGTAGGGGAAACCGTGGACGCCATAGCAGAGCGATTCGGCCCGGGCGCGGTTCAGAAAGCCAGGCTCTGCGAAGATGGCAAACGCTCGCCCCGCAACCTCACCCCGGTGAACGCCACACAGACAAGGAGGCCCCTTGACCCGTCACGAATTCGTCGCAACAAGCCATGACTGCATGCTGCTGGTCATTGATTTCCAGTCTGCCATGCTCAAGGTCATGCCGGAGTGGGCGGAGACCGCCCGCACGGTGAACCAGCTCACCGGCGCGGCCGAAGCCCTTGATATCCCGATCCTTCTGACTGAGCAGTACACAAAAGGGCTCGGGCCGACCATTCCCGAGGTGCTGGATGGGATTTCAGCCCCGGAGGTTTTTCACAAGGAGCATTTCAGCGCCTGCCTGGAGCCGGATTTTTTGCCCAGGGTGCATGCCTGCGGCAGGCGGCAGATCGTGGTGGCCGGCATGGAAACCCATGTGTGCGTTCTTCAGACCTGCCTGGATCTGATCCGGGCCGGTTTTCAGGTGCACCTTGCTGCCGATGCGGTAGCGTCCCGTAAGGTCCGCAACCGGGACATCGCCATTGACCTGATGCGGCAAGCCGGGGCGGTGATCACGTCGACCGAGATCGTGATTTTTCAGTGGGCGCGCCGGGCCAACACGGATTCATTCAGAAGGATCCTGCCCATCGTCCGGTAAGGTTAAGGCCTTTGCGTTATTTGCGCCAGAACTCAGGCACCAGGAAAATGATCACGGTGTAGATTTCAAGCCTTCCAAGGAGCATGCACCATGAGAGCAGCCATTTCCCGAGGCAGGGAATGTCTGCATAGTTCCCGACCGGGCCGACGGCGCCGAAGCCGGGTCCAATGTTCCCGATGGTCGCCGCAACCGCCGACAGGGACGTGATGAAATCCACGCCCATGCCGGCAAGCAGCATGGTGCAAAACGCAAACAGGGCCATGTAAAGCACCAGGAAGCCCAGTATCGACCCCATGATGTCGTCGGCAACGGTTTTGCCGCCGATCTTGACGTGGGAGACGCCGTGGGGGTGAATCAGCCTGAAGATTTCCTTGTAGCAGTATTTGAGGGTGCACATGATCCGCAACATTTTCATGCCGCCGGCCGTGGACCCGGCGGAGGCCCCCGCAAACATGCAGAAAAACAGAATAATTTTGGACAAGGCGGGCCACTGGTCGTAATCGGCCGTTGCAAAGCCGGTGGTGGTGATAATGGATACCACCTGGAATGTGCCGAAGCGAAGCGTTTCGCCGATGCTGTGGTAGACGGCCCTGTAAAGGTCTGCATAAACGGCCAGGCACAGGATAAGCACCACCGCCAGGAAAAACCGGCTTTCCGGGTTTTTCAGGTAGACAAGGGGTTTCCCCATAAGCATCCGGTAATGCAGGGAAAAGTTCAGCCCGGCGGCCAGCATGAAAACGATGATGACGACATCGAAATAGGCGCTGTTGAAATGGGCCACGGACAGGTTTTTCGGGGAATAGCCGCCCGTGGGCATGGTGGTCAGGGCATGGCAGATCGCATCATAGAAGCCCATTCCGCCCATCATCAGAAGCATCATCAATAGCAGCGTAAAAGCAAGATAGACCTTCCAAAGGATGCGCGCCGTATCCTTGATCCGGGGCTTGAGGCGGTCGGGTGTCGGGCTGGGGACCTCGGCCTTGTAGAGCCCGTATCCGCCGACGCCTATCAATGGGAGAATGGCAACGGCCAGGACAATGATCCCCATGCCGCCCAGCCACTGGATGTAGGCCCGCCAGAACAGGAGCCCCCGGGGCACCGCCTCGATATGGGTCATCACCGATGCGCCGGTGGTGGTGAATCCGGACATGGACTCAAAAAACGAATCCCCAAATGTTTCAAAAATCCCTGCAAAGTGAAAGGGAAGCGCCGCAAAAAAGGCCACCGCCGTCCAGCCCAGGGCCACCACGGCCATGGCTTCGCGGTGGCTGATATAATCGGTATTTTCGCCTTTGAAAAAGAAGAACAGCCCCCCTCCGGCGACCAGGGTCAGGGCCATGGATACCAGAAGGGGAACGGTGTCGCCATCCTTATAAAACAGGGAAAATGCGATGGGAAAGGCAAGGTTCAAGCCCAGAATAAATATCAGCATCCCTGCATACTTGAATGCAAAAGGCCAGCGCATTTAGAAAAACTCCAGCTTTACGGCCAAAATTTTTTCTATTTTTTCAACGACCTGCCGCCGGGCGAAGATGATCACCCGGTCCCCGGGTTCGATGACGCTGTCCCCGGACGGGATGATGACCGCGTTGTTCCGGATAATGCCGATAACCAGGGATCCCTTGGGGAAGAAGTTTTTCCGAAGGGGTTTGCCGATGATCTCTGATGTTTCAAGCGCTTCGGCCTCGATGATTTCGCCCTGCTCCCCGGTAATCGCCCGCACCGAGAAGACCTTGCCCTTGCGAATATGCTGAAGAATGCTGTTGATGGCGGACATGCGGGGGCTGACCACCTGCTCGATGCCGATGGCCGGCATCAGCGAGAGGTAGCTGAACTTGTCCAGCCGCGTTATGGCCTTCCGCACGCCCATTCGCTGGGCCATGAGGCATACGAGGATGTTGGTTTCCTCGTCGTTTGTGGCTGAAATCACCGCGTCCATCTCCCGGATGTTTTCCTCCATCAAAAGCCGCTGGTCCGAACCTTCGCCGCAGATCACCACTGCCCGGTCCAGCATGTCCGCAAGCGCCCTGCACCTCGCATCGGTTCGCTCGATGATTTTCACGTGCATCGGGCCTTTTTCCAGTGACTGGGCCAGGCGCGCACCAATGCGGCCCCCGCCGATAATCATGACGGATTTTACCGGTTTGATCGTGTGTTTGAACGCAGTGAGAATCGGTGCAAGGTTTTTTTCCTCGCTGATGAAGTAGATCAGGTCCCCGGCATTCAGGGTGTGCCCGCCCTGGGGAATGATCAATTCGTTTTCCCGTATGATGGCTGCCACCAGGACATGGCTGCCGATTATATCCGGAAGGTCCGACAACCTGGCGTCAATTAAGGGATTGCCGTTGTGAAGGTAAAAACCGGCGAATTTCAGGCGGCCTTCGGCGAATTCGCTCACGTCAGCGGCGCCGGGTACGCTCAGGAGCTGCTCAATTGTCCGGACCACTTCGATTTCCGGGTTGATGACCTTTTCTATATGGGGTGATTGATCGCGGAAAAGGTCATGAAAGCGGTCGTAGTCGCCTTCCCGGATACGGGCGAACTTCCGGGTGGTGGGGGAAATCATGTCGGCCATGAGGCAGGCGACCAGGTTGGTTTCATCGCTGTCGGTTACTGCCAGTAGAATATCGGCCGAATGGATGCCGGCTTTTTTGAGCACTTCCGGGCTGCTGCCGGAGGCGCAGACGGCTTCGGCGTCGATATTGTCCGCAACCCGCTTGACGGATGCCGGATTCCGGTCGATAACCACGACTTCCTTGTTTTCGGCGGCCAACCGGCCGGCGATGTGGTAGCCGACCTCGCCGGCGCCGACGATGATGATTTTCAAAAGGCGTTTCCCTGATGGGGTTATCGGCGCCAAAAACCGGGGTATCAACATGCAGCAATTAAAAGACGGAAGCCCGGATTTTAGACCTTTTGAGGATGCATTAGCATATATTTGAAAACCATGCAATTTTATTGCAGGGGCAATGAAAATCGGGATCGCAATCGATTTGCTCAACGCCTTTGCAGAACCCCCTGGGGACAAGCTTCCAATCTGTCCCCAGGGTCAATGGAAATCCCTTCAATAGAAAGAATTTAAACTGTATCCTTTTGATTTCGAACCCTAACCCGATCCCTGTTTCGATCCGAAAAAAGAGATTGGGCGGAAAGACAATTTTTGGATAGGTTCCAGTGGGTGTAAATCCGGCATCAGTTTTTTGGGGTCGGCCGTGTGCCAAACAGCGCAGTCAAGTGTTTCCGTATAAACGCTGTTACCGGACTTGTCGTGCGGATGACCACAAGACGGCTATTCTCCTTGTTTTCAGCCAGGTAAATGTCTTTTGCGTTCCGATGGTAGTAGCATAGAATTTTTACCCGGCTGTTTGCCTGGCGCAATGACGTTTTACCGCTTACGAAATCGCTGCATATCCGGTAAATGCATACCGGTATGCTTGTCTGAAACCATATGGTGGTGATGTTTTCGGTGATTGCCGCCAGGTAGCGGTTGATGCCCGGGTTCAGCCCGGTATGTTCGAACACCTTCCTGTGAACGAAGTCTTCAAACACCGCGCCATCTATTTCTTTTATCGGCGGGGAAAACCCGAAATGAACCCGTATATACGTTGTCTTCCCCGAGCCCGGGGGGCCGATGACATTGTGAATCACGATGCCTCCGAATATGGTGTCGTTTCGTTTTGAAAATCCTCAGTAATGCTTTCGATCAGAAGAATACTACAACAGTTTAGACCATCATGCGACAAATATCGCCTTGTTCCCTGGATCGCCACCTCCCGAAGGCTGATTGAAAAGACGGGGTGCCAATTCCGATATGATCCGCGAAGCGTATTTCCGGATTTTGCAAAAAGCGTGAAGCGACAATAGGTGCGCCACCCGGGCATGAAGCCCCTTCAAACCTTGAAATGCCGGCCATCATGTTTTTCCAGGATGATTTTTCTCAAATTTCCGGCAAATTATATTTTCCCTTGAAAGACGTATCGCAAAAAGTTATCTAAAAAAGGGTGCTCTGGTTCGGAAAATACGTCGAATCGTTTTTGCCTTTTAAAGGATTCGTTGATGGTGCAGGGCAAAACACTGTGTCTTTCCAGAGGCACAGAGGCAGGAGGCACCCCGGCCCGGGCAGACCGGCTTTTTCTTTTTAACACCGGGATTATTTCAATCATTTGGCCGGGTTTAAGTTCGTGTTAGACAGCATTGATGCTGAATATATAATTTTTGATCATTCCGGAGGCGATCCATGGCAAGAAAGTATGTGTACCTGTTTGAAGAGCTTGATGAAGTGGAGGCGTATGTCGGCGGGAACTGGGACAATGTAAAAGGACTGCTGGGCGGGAAGGGTACCAACCTGGCGGAAATGGTCCGCATTGGCATTCCGGTCCCCC
The DNA here is from genome assembly GCA_007127175.1 of Desulfobacterales bacterium. Lineage (GTDB taxonomy): Bacteria > Desulfobacterota > Desulfobacteria > Desulfobacterales > Desulfosalsimonadaceae > B1SED10-16. The sequence goes on along the minus strand of SKZX01000282.1, from coordinate 2,231 downwards.
CCGGTTTTACCGTCACAACCGAGGCGTGCAATGAATACCTGTCCGGCGGCGGCATGCTTCCCGAAGGCATGTGGGACCAGGAGCTGGAGGCGCTCAAACAGGTTGAAAAGTCAACCGGAAAGGTCCTTGGGGACCCGGAGCGCCCGCTGCTGGTGTCCTGCCGGTCCGGCGCCAAGTTTTCCATGCCCGGCATGATGGATACGGTTCTGAATATCGGGCTCAACGACGAAACTGCCGAGGGCATGGCCCGGCTGACCAATGACCCGCGTTTTGCCTACGATTCCTACCGGCGCCTGATCCAGATGTTCGGGTCCGTGGTCATGGGGGTGCACGACGAGGTTTTCGAGGACGTTCTCACCGCAGCCCGCAGGCGGGCCGGTGTCGAATCGGATTCCGAATTGACCGCCGATCACTGGAAAGCCGTTACCCGTGAGTTCAAGGAAATTTACCGGCATTATACCCACCACGATTTCCCGACCGACCCGGCCATACAGTTGAAGCTGGCCACAGAGGCGGTGTTCAAGAGCTGGAACGGCAAACGCGCCGCGGATTACCGTGAAGCCGCGGGCATCCCCCACGACCTGGGGACCGCCGTGAGCATCGTTACCATGGTATTCGGGAACATGGGAAAAGACAGCGCCACCGGCGTGGCCATGACCCGGAACGGCTATACCGGGGACAACAAGCTGGAAGGGGATTACCTGATCAATGCCCAGGGCGAGGACGTGGTGGCGGGTATCCGCATGACAAAGGATCTGGTTGAATTGAAAAACGAGATGCCGGATGCCTATGAAGAGTTTGAGACCATCGCCCGCAAGCTCGAAAATTATTACCGGGAAATGCAGGATGTCGAGTTTACCATTGAGAAAGGCAAACTCTGGATGCTGCAGACCCGCGACGGCAAGCGAACCGCACGGGCTGCCGTGCGCATTGCGGTGGACATGGCCGAAGAAGGGCTTATCAGCCATGAAGAGGCCGTCATGCGGGTAACCCCGGAGCAGGTGGACTTTTTTCTTCACCCCCAGTTCGATCCCGCCGCCACCCGGGCGGCCCGCTCCGAGGGACGCCTGCTGGCAAAGGGGCTGAACGTCTCCCCGGGGGCGGCATGCGGCGTTGTTGCATTTGATGCGGATATCGCGGTGCATTGGGTCAAGAAGGAGTCCAAGAAGGTGATCATGGTCCGCCCGGAGACCAAGCCCGACGACGTACACGGCATGCTGGCGGCCGAAGGCATCCTGACCAGCCGGGGTGGCCGGACCAGCCACGCCGCGCTGGTGGCCCGGCAGTTTGGTAAACCGGCCGTGGTCGGTGCTTCCGGTTTGAGCATTGAGATCAACAAGCGTAAAATGACGGTGGGGGACACGGTCGTCAATGAAGGCGACTGGCTCTCCATTGACGGTACCAGCGGGGAAGTGTACACGGGCAAGATTGACACCATGATTCCCGATATCAAAGACACCTGGCTCATCAAGCTCCTGGAGTGGGCCGACAGCTTCCGGCGCCTGGGTGTCTGGACCAATGCCGATTACCCGAGGGACGCCCGGCGCGCCCGTGAATACGGTGCCCAGGGCATCGGACTGTGCCGCACCGAGCATATGTTTTTCGAGGCCGAGCGCCTGCCCATTGTTCAGAAAATGATCATGACAGACCGTCCCGTGGAGCAGAAAGAAGCCCTGGACGCCCTGCTGCCGTTTCAGAAGGAGGATTTCGCCGGCTTGTTCCGGGAAATGGACGGCCTCCCGGTGATCATCCGGCTGATCGATCCGCCCCTGCACGAGTTTCTGCCGAATTCGTTCGACCTTATCCGCGGGTTGGCTGACTTGAAAATCCGCTTGATGCATGCCGCCAACATGGCGGAAATCGATGACATCCTCCGGGAGATCCGCGAAAAGGAGAAGCTCCTGCACCGGGCCGAAAGCCTCCACGAGACCAACCCCATGCTGGGACTTCGCGGCGTGCGCCTGGGCATCCGCATCCCGGCCCTGACCGCAATGCAGGTGCGGGCCATTTTTGAGGCGGCCTGTGAGGTGGCCAAGGAAGGGGTCAAGGTGTTTCCGGAAGTGATGATCCCCCTGACCTGTCACGTCAACGAGCTAAAGGTCCAGCGGGAGCGCCTGGAGGCTGAAGCAAAAAAAGTCATGTATGAGCAGAATACCAGAATTGAATACAAGTTCGGCACCATGATCGAAATTCCGCGGGCGGCCCTTACAGCGGACCAGATCGCAGAAAAG
>SKZX01000337.1 GCA_007127175.1 Desulfobacterales bacterium | reverse complement strand
TGTCCTCGATCGAATCCACGGGCACGCCGGCTTTACCCACGTCCCCGATCACCCGGGGGTGGTCCGAGTCATAGCCCCGGTGGGTCGCAAGGTCAAAAGCAATGGAAAGCCCCATCTGCCCGGCAGCGAGGTTTCTGCGGTAAAACGCGTTGGACTCCTTTGCTGAGGAAAATCCTGCATACTGGCGGATGGTCCAGGGGCGGACCGTGTACATGGTCGCCCGGGGCCCCCGCACAAACGGGTGCATGCCCGGCAGGGAATTGACAAACTCGATGCCTTCGGTGTCTTCAGCGGTATAAAGCGGCTTGATGGTTATGCCTTCAGGAGAATGCCACTCAATGGATTCAAGGGGCTTTCCCTTGAGCTCCTTGCCGGCCAGCTCGCTCCATTCCTTCTTCTTCGGATGTTCGCCCATAATTCGCTCCGTTGCTTCAAACATGATATTCGCGGAATTGCCCGGGCATTGCCATAATTTCCCCCGGGCAACACACTCAACCTGGTCCAGGGTCTCTGATATGTTGCAGTGTTTCTAATAATAAACGCTGTATTTTCCAATTGCAAAAAAACAGGGGGTGCTATCGCTGGCACAATTCCACAAGCACGCCGCCCGTGGCTTTGGGATGCAGAAAAGCAATGCGTGCGCCGCCGGCACCCTTTCGCGGCGTCTGGTCAATCAACTGGACGCCTTTCTCCTTGAGTTCTGCAAGGGCCTGGTCGATGTCTTCGACCCGGAAAGCGATATGATGAATGCCCAGGCCTTTCTTTTCGATGAACTTGCCGATGGGGCCGTCCGGCTCGGTCGATTCGAGCAGTTCGACCTCGGCTTCGCCCACCGGCATGAAAGCGGTCGTCACTTTTTGTTCAGCCACCGTCTCCTCGCCCTCGTAGGGAAGCCCCAGGATGTCGGACCAGAATTTTTTACCTTCCGCGTTGCTGTTGACGGCAACGCCGATGTGATCGATATGCAGTATTTTCATTGGGACGCCTCTTTTTTTGGGGTAAATAAAAAATGGTTTGTTGATTATGCCTGAACAGCGTTTCCATCATTTGATGGGAAAATAAAAAATTTATCGAATCACCTTTAAAATGTCAAGAAAGATTGCAAATGGCCGTTAAAAACATTTTTTCGGCTTGATACGAGCTTCTCACGAAAGGGCCGGCCGCAGCGGCTGCAAAACCGGCTTCAATGGCAAACGCCTGCCATGAGGCAAATTCGTCCGGATGGACGTACCGGGAAACCGGCAGATGAAATTTTGACGGGGGGAGGTACTGCCCGGCGGTAAACAGCCGGCATCCGGCGTCAACCAGATCAAAGATCACCGATTCAACCTCATTTTTACCTTCAGACATGCCCAGCATCATCCCGGATTTCGTAACGATGCGGGGGTTCATCAAAGCGACCCGACGGATGACGTCCACGCTCCTGTGATAATCCGCTTCGGGCCGCACCGACGGATACAGTCGGCCAACGGTCTCCACGTTGTGGTTGATCACGTCCGGACGGGCGGCCACGACGGTTTCAAGCGCCTCCTGCTGACCGCCGAAATCCGGTATCAGCACCTCAACACGAACCCCGGGGATTTTACGGCGCAGGGCCGCAATGGTTTCGGAAAACCGGGCGGCACCGCCGTCCGGCAGGTCGTCACGGGTCACGGATGTTACCACGACATAGCGAAGCCCCATATCCAGGGCGGCCTGGGCCACCCGTTCCGGCTCGCCAGGGTCCGGGGGTGCGGGGGGTCTGCGGGCGATGTTGCAAAAACGGCATCCGCGTGTGCAGTGGGGGCCCAGGATAAGAAAGGTTGCCGTGTTCCCGGCGCCGCATTCCCACTGGTTGGGACAGGCCGCTTCCCGGCATACCGTGTGAAGGCGGTGCTTTTCGACCAAAGCGTGAACGCGCGCATACCCCTCAGGTGAAGGCAGTGTTATTTTCAACCAGGGCGGCTTTTCACATTTTTCAGGCGCTGTCATGGGCTATTCTCAGGCATAGCGCCGGCCGCTTCATTGAGGGTGTTCAGGCTTATACGGACCGGCTTCATTTTAAAAACAGTGGAAAAATGAGCGATGACCTGATGCCGCAGCCGCTTCATATCAACGGCCGCTTTGCATTCCATGGAAAGGGACGTCATGGTCACGCCTTTCAGCCCGCAGGGGTCGATCCACTCAAATGGGCTGAGGTCATTGCTGACATTGATGGAAAAACCGTGAAAGCTTATCCCGCGGGAAACGGCAAAACCGATACTGCCCAGTTTGCCCCTGCCGGCCCAGACCCCGCGGCCTCTTGGGTCCTGATCCGCTTGAACCCCATAGTCTGAAGCGGCACGCATCAGGACAGTTTCAACTTTTGCCACCATCTGCCGGATATCAATCCCCCGAGCGGCTATGTCCATGATGAGGTATCCCACGAGTTGGCCGGGGGCGTGAAAGGTGACGTCCCCGCCCCTCAGGGTTGACACGACCTGTATGTTTCTGGACTGCAGAAATGTTTCATCGACCCGCAGGCTTTGGCGTCGCCCTCGCCTGCCAAGCGTGAAAACCGGCTCATGTTCAAGCAGTATGAGCGCATCGTGTGTGAGTTGGCCTTCCTGCCTGGCCGCGACCAGGCGGTTCTGCAGAAGGGATGCATCGTCGTAGGGGACGAACCCCGCTTCGCACACAAGCAAACCGGGGAGTGCGTCCATCTGGACTTATTCCGAATCCGGGGATGAAGCCGGCGGCCGGGGGGCGTTATAAAGGATCCGGTGAATTTTTTTTCCGCCCCCGCCGATGAGAATGACAGCGACAAAATACAGCGACAAACGGACATACCAGGCGCCGAAATGATGGTCATACTCTGAAAAGCTTCTCATGACTTCAGGAATGCGGAAAAAAAATGCAAGCCCCATGAGCAGCAGGGCGCACCCCCAGAGCAGTTGAAAAATATCTGCGTTATCGAGTTTTTTGTTTAAAGGGGGCATAAAGCCGCTATGACCTCCGCATAAAATAAGACGTTAGCATGTTAATTGTCACCCGGCGGGTTTAATCATCCGAAGCCGGTAAATACGCTTGAACATTCTCTTCACTTTTTATATAGTCACCGGGTTTTCGTGTCAACCCCGATCGGCTGAAACTGATCGGCTGCAGCCGATCAGGACCATTAAAGACTTATAAGGACAATTTCAACCGGGTGGCACCGGGCATTGCCCTTGCAACTGCAGGGGAACGCTGATATCTCCATGGCTCGCGCAGACGCGCCCTGTGATAAACGGCAAAGCCACAGGGCGCTTGTCCACGCTTCGCCAGGATCTATCAGCAACCCCCTGCAATTGTTGCCGCGGGCAATACCCGGCACCACCCGGTTGAAATTGATCATTTGTATAAGGGCAACAGCCATTGTAGGGTTGTTCAGCCTCTCGGTGTCGGGGTCGGGGTCGGTATCGGGGCGGCATTTGCAGAACCCCCAGAGGATGGACCCCAAGTCTGCGGGTCAAAGCCTACATTCTCCAGGGGACAGACTTCCAGTCTGTCTCCCGGGTCAAACCGCGGCCTGGTTTGAGATCCCTCCGTGGGGCGGCCTTCCAATCCGCCTAAGGCGTCTGCACGTTTTTCAGCCTACCGGCGACCCCGGCATCACCGGAGGGGATATATAATACAGCCGGTGGTTTCAACCACCGGAAAGGGTAGGATGAGAGAT
>SKZX01000372.1 GCA_007127175.1 Desulfobacterales bacterium | reverse complement strand
GGACTTAAAATCCCTTAGGGCATGTCCCTGTACGAGTTCGATTCTCGTCCCAGGCACCAGGATACATCTCTGCAGCCGCATGTTGCGCGGCAGTAAAATGATTGCCGGCCCGAAAGATGATCCCGCCATGGCAGCAGTGCGTTCAATAATTTAATTTCCATGCCCATTATGTAAAATTTGGGGCGAGCTTTTGGCAAAACGGACGGTGGTATTTTTCAACGATTGCAATCCTAAAGGTATGACTCATGAATGTCTGTATTGTGGGAACGGGGTATGTGGGTCTTGTTTCTGCGGCCTGCCTTGCCGAAACAGGCAACCACGTGTATTGCGTCGACATCAACGATAAGGTTATCAACCGCCTTAAAGCCGGCGATATTCATATTTACGAGCCGGGCCTGCCGGAAATCGTGCGCCGGAACGTTGACGGCAAGCGCCTTTTCTTTACGACATCCCTTGAAGAGGCCATGAGTGATTCGATGTTTGTTTTCAGCTGCGTGGGCACCCCCCCCAACCCCGACGGTTCCTGCGACCTGTCGGCGGTTTTTGAGGTCGCCCGGCAGGTGGGCCGCTACATGGGCGATTACAAGATCGTGGTCAACAAGTCCACGGTGCCCGTGGGCACTGCGGACACGGTCAGGGCCATTATTTCAGAGACCCTTGCCAGCCGGCAGGCGGACATCCCCTTTGACGTGGTGTCCAACCCGGAGTTTTTGAAAGAAGGGGATGCGGTAAGCGATTTCATGAAGCCGGACCGGATTATTATCGGCACGGACAACAATGAAACCGCCGAGTTGCTCTCCGACCTGTATGCGCCCTATGCGCGCAGTCGGGACAAGCTCATCGTCATGGGGGTGCGAAGCGCTGAAATGACCAAATATGCCGCCAACTGCATGCTGGCCACGAAAATATCCTTTATCAATGAGATGGCCAACATCTGCGAGCGCGTGGGTGCGGACATCCGGGACGTCCGGGTGGGGATCGGCTCAGACCACCGCATCGGGTATCACTTCATCTATCCCGGCCTGGGGTATGGCGGTTCATGCTTTCCCAAAGACGTCAAGGCCCTCATCCAGACGTCTATTGATGCCGATTACACACCCGCCCTGCTCACCGCGGTGGAAGACGTCAATTACCGCCAGAAATACCGGATGATCGACAAGATCACAGCGTTTTTTGCAGACAAGGGCGGCGTCCAGGGTAAAACCATGGCGGCGTGGGGGCTGTCATTTAAGGCCAACACTGACGACATCCGGGACTCGGCTGCCATATACCTGATTGACGCGCTTTTGGAAGCCGGTATGCGTGTTCGGGGCTATGATCCGGTTGCAGGGGACAACGCCCGGGCATATTTCAAAGACAATGCAGGGTTTGAAGCTGCCGATGATCAGTATGACATGCTGGACGGGGCGGATGCCCTTGCCGTGCTCACCGACTGGAACCAGTTCCGAAACCCGAATTTTAAAATGATCAAAGAAAAACTTCATTTTCCCATCGTGTTTGATGGCCGGAACCTCTTTCCGACCAGCACGGTCGCCCGGTTCGGACTTGGCTGCATCCGGGTGGGGCGCCCGAACGTGGCGCCGGGGGAATAACATGGTCGGGACGCCGGGTGGGCGCCATTGGCGCGATGGGGTTCTTGTCTGCGACAGAGCGCTCAAATAAAAAAAAGGGGCTCACCGGGATGGAAAGCCCCTTCTTACGAATTTCAGGTTGCGCTCGCTTCCGATGGCGGGGGGATATCGGGAAGCGATACGAACCCGGCGGGGGAAAACTGAAAACTTATTATAAATGAAAAATAATTCATGTCAACAAGATAAATCAAATTTTTTTTCGTGAACAGTGTTATTGGGGTTTATACCCTGATTTTATACAAAGGAAACAAGTATATATGGAGTTGTCGGAACAACAGCGAAAAGCGGTTGAGCACAGCGGGTCTGCTCTGGTGGTGGCCGGTGCCGGGTCTGGCAAGACAAGGGCCCTGACCGCAAAAATCGCCCACCTGATCAACAGTGAAGACCACGCACCCGAGCGCATCCTGGCCATCACATTCACCAACAAGGCAGCCGATGAAATGAAACGGCGCCTGGTTGAACTGACCGGCATCGGCCCCGAGCGCTTCCCATGGGTGCGCACCTATCACTCCGCCTGCTTCCAGATCCTTCGCAAGCACTGCCGCCTGCTGGGGTTTGACGACCCCCTGCAGATTTATTCCATCTACCACCAGCAGAAACTGATCTCTGAGATCATCGCCGGGCTCAATATCGACAAGAAATACCTGCACCCGGTCCGCGCGGCCGTCTCCAATGCAAAAAATTCCGGCAACCCATTGCGTTATTTTGACCAATGCAAGCGGATCGGGCCATTCCGGCTCGTCGATATTTTCGAGCGCTATGAGAAGGCCCTGTTTGAAAAAAACGCCGTTGACTTTGACAATATCCTGCTGCTGACGCGCAACCTGCTCCGGGACAACGAAGCCGTCCGGGACAGATACCGCAATTATTTCACCTACATTCTGGTGGATGAGTACCAGGACAGCAACGACCTGCAGGAGGAACTCACCCGCCTGCTTTTGGGCAACGGCAACCTGTTCTGCGTGGGGGACGACTGGCAGGCGATTTACGGGTTCAGGGGCAGCAATGTCAACAATTTCCTGGATTTCAAGAACAGCTTCCAATCCGCGAAGATCTTCCGGATGGAACAGAACTTCAGGTCCGCCGATGAAATCGTCTCCATCGCCAACCAGTTGATCCGCAACAACCCGCACCGGATGGAAAAGACCTGTTATTCCGATAAAACCGGCGGTGGGGTGGAAGTCGACCATTTTTTTTCTGATGGTGAAGAGGCGGACTGGGTGGTCGCCAACATGGTCCGGCTCAACCGGCAGGGGATCGGCTTCGACCGCATGGGTATCCTCTACCGGACCAAGTTCTGCTCCCTGCCGTTTGAACAGGCCCTGCGCTCCGCGGGCATCCCTTACCGGATGCTGGGAGACCGGGGGTTTTTTGAAAGAAAGGAAATCCTGGACATCAACTGCTACCTGGCAGCGGCTGTGTTTGAAAAAGACGATGCCTCATTTGAGCGGATTATCAATATACCCAAGCGGGGCATCGGGCCCAAAATGATCCAGACCTTGAACAGCTGCCGCCTGGATGGTGGCAGTCTCCAGGCCGCCGTGCGCATTGCGGTTGCCGAAAAAATGCTGTCCCCCAAAGTGCACGGGGCACTGGTGGCATTGATATCCCTGGTTGACGACATCCGGGACATGAAACCGGACCAGGCCGTTCGGACCCTCCTGGACAGGACCGCCTATGACGATTACCTGCGCGCCTATTCCCGCACGGAAGGCGACTATACGGCGCGCCGGGAAAATATCGAGCAGCTGATATTTGCCGCCTCGAAATATGACAACCTGCTGGCGTATATCGAAGACGCCGCGTTGATCCGCGAAGACAAGGACGACGAGGACCAGGAAGAAGGAAAATCCGGCGGGGTGAGTCTTTCCACCATTCATGCCAGCAAGGGGCTGGAGTATCACGTTGTTTTCGTGGTGGGGTGCGAAGAAAATCTGCTGCCCCACTGGAAATCCATGGAATCGGAAGCCGAGCTCCAGGAAGAGCGCCGTCTCATGTATGTGGCCATGACCCGGGCGGAAAAGTTTCTGTTTCTGAGTTCAGC
>SKZX01000425.1 GCA_007127175.1 Desulfobacterales bacterium | reverse complement strand
GGATTGGCATGGGGCTCGCCACGACTTTCGTTCTCGTATGCGCAAACATGCTCGTATCTCTTCTCAGAAATGTCATCCCCTCCAAGATCAGGGTTCCATGTTTCATTATTATCATCGCGACATTTGTCATCCTGGTCGAACTATTGATGCAGGCCTTTGCCTACGGTCTTTTCCTGAACCTGGGCATATTCATACCGCTTATCGTTGTGAACTGTATCGTACTCGGCCGGGCGGAAGCCTTTGCATCTAAAAACAAGTTTCTGCCTTCGCTTGCAGACGGCCTTGGAATAGGTATCGGGTTTACCCTTTCGCTGGGCGTGCTGGGTGCCGTCCGGGAATCCCTTGGCAACGGGACGCTTCTTGATTACCCGGTTTTCGGGCCCAATTTTCAACCGTTTGAATTCATGGTCCAGGCGCCCGGTGCCTTTGTCGCACTCGGGCTGCTTTTGTGCATAATGAATATCCTTGGCAAAAAATAATCCGATAAATCCGTTATCTGCGAAAACAGCAGGAGATGATAGATGGGCGACTTCACAGTTTTGATCATAAGCAGCATTTTCATCAACAATATTATTCTGGCCCAGTATCTCGGCGCATGTCCCTTTGTCGGGACGTCCAAGAAGATGGAAACGGCCATCGGCATGGACGGTGCCGTGGTGTTCGTGCTCACAATGGCCGGCACGATTACATGGATCATCAACACCCACTTCCTGGTGCGCCTGGACATCCAGTTTCTCAGGACCATCGCCTTTATCATGGTAATCGCATCACTGGTCCAGTTCGTGGAAATGTTTCTTAAAAAGAGTATTCCCTCTCTTTATGCCGGACTTGGCATTTTTCTGCCCCTGATTACCACGAACTGTGCCGTCATGGGCGTCTGCCTCCTGAATGTCCAAAACGAGTTGACCTTTTTGAACGCGATTTTAACCTCGGTTGCTTATGCCCTGGGTTTCGGTGTGGCGCTCATCCTGTTTGCCGGCATCCGTGAGCGGGTCAACCTCGGGCGGACGCCCGGGCCGTTGAAAGACACCTCCATCGCCCTGGTTACCGCCGGCATGCTGGCCATGGCATTTGTCGGGTTCAGGGGAATGGTTTAAATGGCCGGCAGATGAAACAAAAATGGCCTTTTCTCATCCGTTTACGGGATATTAATAAAGAAATAAGGGGTTAGACGTGCTTGCATCGATTCTGTTCACGCTTGGACTAGGCGGCGCCTGCGGCATCATCCTGAGTTTTGCTTCAAAAGTTTTTTATGTCTACGAAGACCCGCGCATCGCACAGGTGGAAAGCCTGATGGCCGGCGCCAATTGTGGTGGCTGCGGTTATCCCGGTTGTTCTGGGGCTGCTGAGGCGGCCGTTTCGGGAAAGGCCGCCCCGTCCGTTTGCATACTTGTCGGCCCCGAAAATGTGGCCGCCATCGCTGAGATCGTCGGCGGGGAAGCAGGAACCGCAGAAGCCTTGAAATCATACAATGAATGTCTGGGCGGGCAGCGGGCCACAGACCGGTTTTTGTACCTGGGGGTCAACAAGTGCAATGCCGTGGCTTCCCTTTATGGTGGAAAGCGAGACTGCACCATCGGATGCCTGGGATATGGCGACTGTGTTCGTGCCTGTAAGTTTGACGCCCTTGAAATCGGGTCGGACGGATACCCTGTTGTTCATTATGACAAGTGCGTGGGGTGCGGCGCATGCCAGGTGGTATGCCCCAAGACCATCATCGAGGTGAGCCCCATGTCAGCCCGCCTGATGCACCTCAACCGGGAGGACGAAGCGCTGGCCCCCTGCCAGCAGACCTGCCCGGCCGAAATCGACATCCCCCGTTATATCGATCACATCCGGAAAGGGGAGTACGAGGCCGCCGTTAATACCATCAGGGAAAGAAACCCGCTGCTGCTTTCCTGCGGAAGGGTATGCCCCCATCCCTGCGAAACCAAGTGCCGCAGGGCCATTGAAGACGAGCCCGTGTCCATTAACCAGTTGAAGCGGTTCGTTGCCGACATTGAAATGAATTCCGGAAAGCGCTACCCCATACCCTGCAACCCGGATACGGGAAAACGCGTGGCGGTAATCGGTGGCGGTCCGGCCGGTCTCACCGTGGCCTATTTTCTGCGCCGGTTGGGGCACCATCCCACCATTTTTGAGTCCATGCCCAAACTGGGCGGCATGATCCGATACGGCATACCCGAGTACCGCCTCCCCAAGAAGGTGCTTGACTGGGAAATCGAAGGCATCCTCAACCTGGGCATCGATTATCATGTGAACGCGGAGATGGGGTTTGATTTTGATCTGGCGTCCCTGGTCGGTGCCGGTTTTGATGCTGTTTTCTTCGGTGTGGGCGCCTGGAACGACTATAACCTCGGCATACCTGGGGAAGACCTGAAGGGCTGTTATACGGGCATCAATTTTCTTGCGCGAATCGCAAGGAATGAGCCGGTCGACATCGGAAAGCGTGCTGCGGTTGTCGGCGGCGGCAACACGGCCATCGACTGCGTCCGTACCCTGGTCCGGATGGGCCTTGAAAAGGTTTACCTGGTGTACCGGCGAACCCGTAAGGAGATGCCGGCTAATGAAGTGGAAATTGTCGCCGCGGAGCACGAAGGCATTGAATTTGTATTTCTGGCCGCGCCTAACAAGTTGCTTGAAGATGAAAACGGGCGCGTCAAGGGGCTTGAATACCTTCGCATGGAGCTTGGTGAGCCCGATGCCAGCGGGCGGCGCCGCCCGGTCCCCGTGGAGGGGTCTGAAACCGTTCTTGAGATTGATACGATCATTTCCGCCATCGGCCAGAACCCCAACCTTTCGTTCATTAAGGAGGGTACCCGCCTCGATAAACTGGAGATCACACGCTGGAAAACCTTTGAGGTGAATCCCGAAACCTGCCAGACCAATGTTCCTTACATATTTGCCGCCGGCGACTCCCAGACCGGACCTGCGACCGTGGTTGAAGCCATTGGCGGGGCAAGGCGCGCCGCCCGAGCCATGGACCAGTTTCTGCGCGGCAAGCCGGTTGTCGGAGAACCCAGGGCACTGCTCGGGCAGAAGAAGATAGAAGAATCGATTTTTAAACGGGTGCCCGGGATTATTCAATCCAAGCGGGTTGAAATGCCCGAGTTGCCCGTCAAAGAAAGGATCACCTGTTTTGAGGAAGTCGACATGGTGATCAGTGAAGCGGATGCCTTGAAAGAAGCCAATCGCTGCCTGAACTGCTGCCGGCTTTGCTATGATCCGGACATCACTGTTGACGGCAAGCGGTCGGCGGCATAATTATTGGTTGTAAGTTGTGATATAAGTTGTAGGTTGTAAGTTGTAGGTTGTAAGCAAGGGCAAACCCCCGGCTTGAAGGGATCGTTCACGCGCCATAGATCTGCTGGGTTTCCGTCCTTTGCCCTTAACATACAACTTACAACCTACAACCCCATAACCTACAACTTACAACTTACAACTTACAACCCCCCTGTAGTCCAAGCCTTACCGTTTTACGCCTTTTTTTACGCAACCTCCATGTTTTTCAAGCCTTTTTGATCAATCCATCAATACTCCATCCCGTAGATTAAAATACAGTCTATGCCGTATATCTATTGCCGTCAGATTGGGTTATCAATGAGTCACAATCGGCAATTGATGCAACCGGAATGATTGTCAAATCAATTTTTCAGACATTCGTTGCTTTTCTTTT
>SKZX01000173.1 GCA_007127175.1 Desulfobacterales bacterium | reverse complement strand
TTCTGCAAATTTGACCGCGATACCGACCCCGAAAAAAAAAACCGGGGAATCCTGCCGCAGGGGAAATTGATTCCCGCGGCCGGACTCCCCGGCTATCGTTGGGTCCGGCCGGGCTGTCGGCCCGGCTTTGTTCGTATTTATTTCCGGCCTTCGTCGACCTCCTCGTAATCAGCGTCCACGACGTCTTCATCCTCTGAGGATGGATTGTCATGGTTGGCGCCTTCATGGGCGCCATGGGCCGCGCCTTCCTGGGAGGCCTGCTGGTACATGGTTTCAGCCAGCTTGTGGGAAGCCTGCTGCAACTCCTCGCTGATGCGGGTTATTTCATCGGTGTTGTCACCTTCCATGGCCTTTTTAAGCCGCCCGATGATCTCCTGCACATTGGTTTTCGTCTGGTCATCGACCTTGTCGCCCAGTTCCTTCATGGACTTTTCGGTCGAGTAAACCAGGGAGTCCGCATTGTTTCTGGCCTCCACCAGGGCCCGCTTTTTCTTGTCTTCCTCGGCATGCTGCTCGGCATCCTTGACGAGCTGCTCGATCTCCGCCTCGCTCAGGCCGCTGGACGCCGTGATCCGGATGGACTGCTCCTTGCCCGTGGCCTTGTCGGCGGCAGAAACATTCACAATCCCGTTGGCGTCGATGTCGAAAGTAACCTCGATCTGCGGTATACCGCGGGGCGCCGGCGGAATGTCCGCCAGTTCGAACCGGCCCAGGGTCTTGTTGTTGGCGGCCATTTCCCGCTCGCCCTGGAGCACATGGATGGTAACAGCCCGCTGGTTGTCCTCGGCCGTCGAGAAGACCTGGCTCTTGCGCGTCGGGATGGTGGTGTTCTTCTCAATAAGCTTGGTCATGACGCCGCCCAGGGTTTCGATACCCAGGGAAAGCGGGGTCACATCCAGCAAAAGAACGTCCTTGACGTCGCCGGACAGCACCGCGCCCTGGATGGCAGCGCCGATGGCCACAACCTCGTCCGGGTTCACGCCCTTGTGGGGTTCCTTCTTGAACAGCTTTTTCACCCGCTCATACACTGCCGGCATACGGGTCATGCCGCCGACCAGGATGACCTCATCGATATCCTCAGCGCTCAGGCCCGCGTCCTTGAGCGCGGTCCTGCAGGGCCCGTCCAGGCGGTCGATCAGGTCTTCCACCAGGGATTCGAGCTTGGCCCGGCTCAGCTTGATGTTCATGTGCTTGGGGCCCGTGGCGTCCGCCGTGATAAACGGCAGGTTCACGTCCGTCTGCATGGATGAGGACAGCTCGATCTTGGCCTTTTCAGCGGCCTCCTTGAGGCGCTGGAGGGCCATCTTGTCGTTCCGGATGTCGATGCCGGATTCTTTTTTGAACTCATCGGCCAGGTAGTTGATGATCCGCTGGTCGAGGTCCTCACCGCCCAGGTGCGTGTCTCCGTTGGTCGCCTTGACCTCGAAAACCCCTTCTCCGATTTCCAGGATCGAAATGTCAAAGGTGCCCCCGCCAAAATCGAACACGGCGATCTTCTCGTCGGTTTTCTTGTCCAGGCCGTAGGCAAGCGATGCGGCCGTCGGCTCGTTGATGATCCTTAAGACGTTCAACCCGGCGATCTTTCCGGCGTCCTTGGTGGCCTGGCGCTGGTTGTCGTCAAAATAGGCCGGCACCGTGATGACCGCGTCCTTGATTTCCTCGCCGGCATAATCCTCTGCATACCGCTTGATGTAGCCGAGAATGTGGGAGGAGATTTCGCCGGGGCTGTACTGCTTGTGCTGAATGTTGATGCGCACATCCCCGTTGGACGCTTTTTCTATTTTAAACGGCAGGTTCTTGAGGTCCCGCTGTACTTCCGGCGAATCGAATTTCCGCCCGATCAGGCGCTTGATGCCGTAAACGGTGTTTTCCGGGTTGGTAATGGCCTGGCGCTTGGCAACCGTGCCCACGAGCCTTTCCCCGTCGTCGTTGATGGCAACCACGGAAGGTGTGGTGCGACCACCTTCCGGGTTGGTGATCACCTTGGTCTCTTTTTGCTCCCGGATCGCAACACATGAATTGGTTGTTCCCAGATCGATTCCGATAACCTTAGCCATTGGTTCAGCCTCCTTAGTTGGTATTTGTCCTGTATTCGTATTGTCGTATTTCTGTTTGTTCTATTTATTTCGTTGAAGCCCCTTTTGACACCACAACCATGGCAGGCCGGATCAGACGGTCATGCAGCAGGTAGCCTTTCTGCAGTTCATTGACGACCGTGTTTTCAGGATGCGCGTCAGACGGTTCCTGCATGACGGCCTCGTGATAATTCGGATCAAAGGGCTTGCCCTGGGATTCGACCGGTGTGACATTGTGTTTTTTCAGTATGTTCTGAATTTCCTGCAACGTCATCTCCACGCCTTCCGCCATGCAGGCTTCGGTGGTCTGCCGGTTTTCCCGGAAGGCCGCCACGGCCCGCTCCAGGTTGTCCACGACGGGCAGCAGGTCCTTGATCAACTCTGTGTTGGAAAACTTCCGGTGATCGTCCATCTGGCGCTGGGCTCTTTTCTTGTAGTTCTCAAGCTCGGCGCAGGCCCTTAAAAAACGGTCGTGGTTTTCAGCCGCCTCCTGCCGGGCGCACGCGGCATCTTCCTTGAGCGCGTCAACATCTGAGGTACTGGCGTCTTCTTCAGCGGTCCAGGTCTTTCCCTCTTTGTCATCGGGCTGTGATTCAGCCGGGTCCCGCTTTTCTTCAGGGTCTTCGGTAATGTTTATTTTTCTGAAATTCTTGTGCATACGATCATCCCTGTTGTTCCCATTTTCCTGCGTCATGGTTTTAGCCGCCCGGTTTCCTTTTTTTTCGAATTTTTCCATGGTTTTCCACACCTTTTGATCGTCTGCGTGACATCAAATTGCTGAAAAATCCAAAAATTAGAAATTATGCAACGACTTCAACTATTTACGATTTTAAATCAAAATAAGACGCAATGGTGGATTGTCAAGGGGGCGGACGGACAATTTGCAGGCTGCCGCTGCGTGCGGCAATGGCGACAAAGATAAAGGCCGGGGGTTGGGTTGGGGTAAAAAAATCCGGCTGTGAACCCTCCTTCGAACGGCAGCGAAAACCGCCGGACCGTTATCCGGGCGGGAACGATCCGCGACACAGGCGGCATTACTTATCGCTGCTTCCTTCCGGACCTGACGAGGTTCGTAACTGCCTGTTGCGCGGCGGCCGCCCGGAACGGCCTTTTGTTTTTCGCTTAATGTCCTCTCGGAGGGAATTCGGCCCTGCATAAGCGGATTTCAGGTTCAAGGCACCGCTACCGCCCCGCCTATCACAACCGGAACCGCTACTATAAGGCCTTATTGCGTTCATTTCAAGAAAAGATTTTTTCACTGAAGATTTGATGCATTCGTAAAAAGTCGTTTCCAGACGGCTTTGTAAAAAGTTCAAGATCAAGGCGCGAGCAACTATTGAAGAATTGAGCGTACTTAGCCGTACGTGATATTCTTCAATAATTGCTCGCAACGCAGATATTGAGCTTTTTTCGAAGCCGTCAAGATTTGGTTCTTGACGAAATGGGGGGTTTTGATAAAAATAAGTATTTTTTTAAACAAATTCCCTTCCCGCCGGTTCGGTTTCACCATAGAAGCCCCGCCGAGGGAAAGCCCCCGGGAAACAGACTTTCAGGCTGTTCCCCGGGTCGAAGCAACACCCATACAGCAGCCGTAAACCAAGTTGGCGCTGACAGGACATAAAGGAGAAACCC
>SKZX01000183.1 GCA_007127175.1 Desulfobacterales bacterium | reverse complement strand
GCCCGCACCTCAAAAAATAAATCTGTCCCCCTTTTAAAATAAATCTGTCCCCTTTTTCTAAAGTTTCCGCCTGAGCTTGCGGACGTCGCCCACCCGCAGGGTGATGCTGGCGCCGTCAAAATATTCCAGCAGGGGGATGGTGTACTTTCTGGATGTTCCGGTCAGGTCCTTGAACTGGGACGTGTTGATGTCCTCGTTTTTCGTGAGGAAGTCCACAAGCCGGCCTTTCAGGTCTTCAATGGCGGCCTTGCTGAAAAAAAGGTCTTCCTTGACTCTTACCAGTTGAGCGTCATCGACCAAGTGCATGAGCACTTTTCTGGTTTCAGTAGGGTCTGATTGAATGCCGCTGCAAAGGTCCTTGAACGTTGGCGGCTGAAGGCCGGCTGCCGTGTATTGATCCATGATTTTATCTTTCAGCGCCGTCATGTCGGTCTGGAGCGTTACCTTGTGCCCGGCAAGACGGATGCTGTCTTCCACCTGGATAATTTCGCCTTCCTTGATCATGATCCCCAAAAGCTGGTTGAACAGGCGATCGGTTTTGACATCTGGGAATTTGCTGCGCAGCTCGCCTTTTGGCATCCCCCCCTTTAAAGGGTTTTTCTGGTGATACCGGGCCAGGAGGCCGGCGGCGGCGGCCTTGAAAGCGGCAAATGTGTCCGCATGAATAAAGCGGCGCTCGCTTCTCTCGGTCTGGATGACCGTCTTTTCAGTCATCAGTTTCTGGAGAATGCCGTCCAGCGCCTTTTCAGTCAGGTTGGTGAGAACCATCAATTCCTTGAATGATACTTCCGTGAAGGCGGCGATTTCGATATGAAGGGCGGCAAGCGCTTCGGGCGCCGGCTCGATCAGGCGGGCCATGCGCGCCAGGACATCCTTTCGGAACCGTTTGTGCTTGGGCGGGGAGGGGTTCAGGATGCCACCGCCGCCCAGTGTGCGAACCGGGGAATAACTCCGGATAACGAACCGGTCATCCCGTACACAGGCAAGGGGCCCTTCCAGGCGAAGCTGCACCGGCGCACTGTCGCCGGGCTCAAGCTTTTCCCGGTCGAGCAGGATCACGTTGCAGGGCATCTGGCTCGTGCCGATGTGCAGCCGCACCCGCGCCCTGTTCTTGATGGGCCTCTCGTTGCTTTCCAGCAGCTGTAAATGGACATCGAGCATATAAGAGGGGATCAGGGTGCCGGGTCGGGCGAGGACGTCCCCCCGGGTGACGGTGTGCCTGTCGATCCCCTGGAAATTGACGGCTGTTCGAAGCCCGGCCTCGGATTCCTCCACGGTTTTGTCGTGCACCTGGAGACCCCGGATTTTGGAGGTGATGCCGGTGGGATAGATCATGACCGGTTCGCCGTTTTTAATCTTGCCTGAAATCAGGGTCCCGGTGATGACCGTGCCGAACCCTTTCATGGAAAAGACCCGGTCTATGGGCAGCCGGAACAACCCGGCCGACGAGCGCTCCGGCAGCGCCTGGCAGTAATCATCGAGCACGGCGATCATTTCAGGGATGCCTTCCCCGGTGGCCGATGAGACCGGAACAATGGGTGAATCCTCCAGGAATGTGCCGGTCATGAAATCAGCGACGTCTTCCCTGACGAGCTCGAGCCATTCCGCGTCGACCATATCGATTTTCGTCAGCACCACAAAACCGTGGCGGATGCCCAGCAGGGAGCAGATTTCCATATGCTCCCGGGTCTGGGGCATGACGCCTTCGTCCGCGGCAATGATCATGGCCACCACGTCGATGCCCGTTGCGCCGGCCACCATGTTTTTGACAAATTTTTCATGGCCGGGAACGTCAACGACCCCGATGTGCAGCCCGCTTGGCAGGTCGATGGCCGCAAAGCCGAGTTCAATCGTGATGCCGCGCCGCTTTTCCTCGATCAGGCGGTCCGTGTCCGTGCCCGATATGGCCTTGACAAGGCTGGTTTTCCCGTGGTCGATATGCCCGGCAGTGCCTAAAATGATCTGCTTCAATGAATTGAGCGCCCTTCCTGTTTGCTACTTGTTTTTTGTTCGCAGGTATTCCAGCAGATAGGCCATTATGACGATAAAGGCGGTTACCCCGGCAATAAAACCGAGATCCGCCTCGGGTTTGAATAAACGCGTGACGATATAGGCAAACACCCCGCCCAGGCACACCCGCATAATAAACATTGAAAGTTCATGCATAACCGGCTCCGAATGGTTTTTAAGAAAGGCTTGACACAGCCTGTAAGCATGTTACTTAAAACAAAAGAGGTTAGCCGGTCAATGATAAGTTGTTCCGGATTTTCCAACGCATAGGGAATTTGGCAGTCCCAGCGCCGCCGGTATGTCCAGGGCCGCCTTGCCTTCAGGGGCGTATTGTTCATGCCGGTAAAAAATCTGGTTGCAAAACCCGGATCAATTTGCTATCAAGGGTTTCTTCAAAGGTTGCGGTGGGTGTAGCTCAGTTGGTAGAGCGCCAGGTTGTGGCCCTGGTGGCCGTGGGTTCAAGTCCCATCACTCACCCCATTTCACCTTTTCCTGCAATACCTGTACTGCGCCCGTAGCTCAGCCGGATAGAGCGCCGGACTTCGAATCCGTAGGCCGGGGGTTCGAATCCCTCCGGGCGCGCCAAAAATAAGGGCTTAAAAATATCTGTTTGAAAGCCCTTTTTATTTTGTCCCCGTAGTGTTTTTCATTGTCTGACGTAAACCGGAGTTTGATAAAAAGCCTGTTTTTTTGGTGTTGCCGCTTCATTCAGCACTGGAAATGGTAGCGGCTCGGACCGTGCTCCCGGCAATAAGCTTCCTGACCTCGACCGCTGGCAGGCCAAGCGCTGGGGTGCTTTTTCCAGAAGCGGCGCTTGTGCCGCCAGAACTGCGCAGAAATGCGGCCGCAGTCTGCATTAATGAAGCCTGGAAGTGAAAATCAAGCGTTTCGGAAATATGCCATATGAATGAATTGTTATCGATGGACTTGACATTAACTCGAAAATAAATATACATTATACAAAAAGTATATCCGGGAGGAATTAACATGCAAGTTTCGAAATGGGGTAACAGCTTGGCTATTCGATTGCCTGCCTCAGTGGTTAAAGCCTTGGGATTGCGTGAAGGTGACGATATTGAAGTTGTAATCCAAGACGAACGGGTTTTTCAGGTAAGAAAAAAACCGGACAGAGAAGCCCTTCTTTTCCGGCTAAGAAAGTTCCGAGGAAAATTGCCGGCTGATTTCATATTTGATCGGGAAGATGCCAATGCCCGACCTTAACCCATTTATTGACACAAATATTCTTCTTTATCTGCTGTCGGAAGATACTGAGAAGGCTGACCGGGCCGAGGAAATTGTGCACGCGGGGGGCCGAATCAGCGTGCAGGTCTTAAACGAATTTGCCAACATTGCCCGGCGAAAGCTATCCATGTCATGGGGGGAAATAAACGAGGCTTTAAAACTGCTTCGTTCTGTCTGTCCAACCGATTCTTTGACGCTCGAAACCCATGAGAGGGGGCTGTTGGTGGCTGAGCGTTACAGTTTAAGTATTTACGATTCTATGATCATAGCTGCCGCTCTTATGGGAAACTGCGAAATCCTGTATTCCGAGGATATGCAAGACGGGCTGCTAATCGATCACCAATTGCGTATCCTTAATCCTTTCAAAGATTTCTGAAAAACTCCCCAGACCCTCTCCAGATAAGATTGTTTTGCAATGCCAGGGAGCACTTCTGTACCCTTTGGTCTGAAAGCAATGCTGG
>SKZX01000252.1 GCA_007127175.1 Desulfobacterales bacterium | reverse complement strand
GGCCGGCATAAAGAGAGAGGTTTTCCATGATTTCTGCCGGCCGGACCCTTTGGCTGAAAAAGTCCTTCAGGCCGGGGTCTTCTTCAAAATTGAAATACGCAAGCGACTCGTATTCCGCGTTCCCGAATGCCTTCAATAAATGGGTTTTACCGGTCTGCCGGGCGCCTCGAAGCAACAAGGGCTTTTTCCGGGGGTCGGATTTCCAGGCCTGCAATTGTATGTAAGCATCTCGTTTCATATACTTTATATAATGTCTGAAGAACAGGAAGTCAATTTTTTATTGATAAAAATGCAATATATTCCATTTTTATATTGGTAAAACGTGAAAATCTTCACATTTTATAAAGAAATTCAGTGACCTTTCACAGCTTGCACCCGTAATGTCCGGAGGAAATATACAATATAGCCGGTGGCAGAAAGCCACCGGCTGTATTCACATGCCACGCCAGCGTGTTTAAAAATGCAGGCGGCCGGCATCTCCATTGAAATAAACGCCACTTTTCAATCAAACGCCAATAAACGGGTTTGTTTTTTTTATGGGTGCTTGTCTGGTCGACATTTTCCCAATTCAAATAAAACCGGTGAATCGTCAGAGAATTGCCAGGGCATATAAGGGACTATTACGGTTTGATTCTGTCTGGCAATGCGCTTATGGGGGGGAGGGGCGAAGACTGCATGAATGTATATACGCGGAAAAGCCGTGAACGCATTCGATGTTTATAACAGGCACGGGGTATGGCAGGCGTTATTGCTTTTCCCGGCGGCGCATAGCCCCGACAGGTTTAAAACACGTCGATAATTCGTATTTCATAAGTGCCGGAGTAAACGATGTATATCTTTTCACCCCCCGGGCTGACAGCCAGGGCAACGGGATAGAAATTGCCATTGTCCGGCCGGGATGTGGCCTGGTGCTGCCCGGTCAAGGTGAAACGCTGGAGCCGTGCGCCCGTCGGCGGCAGGTTGATATCCCCCACAATAATCGATGTTCCATTATTTGCCGCCACGATCCCTGTAGGCACGTGAAATTCGCCGTTTTGTGCCCCTTCCTGGCCCCAGCTCCGCAGGTATGTGCCACCCGTGCCCCAAACGTTGACCTTGTGGTTGGCGGCATCGGTTACGAAAACCTGCCCGCCCGCAACAGCAATGCCAACGGGCCCCCATTCCCAGTCGTCGATGGTATCCACTTGAAACGAGCCCAGATAGGCCCCCAGAGCGCTGAATTTTTTTACAGCCCGGTCGGTATTGTCCAGCACGTAAAGAATGCCGTCATTATCCGCATCGATGTCGATCACCGCCCTGCTGCCAAAATCAGGAACCTCCCACTCGTTTATCAAGGTCCCTTCCAAGTCGAACACCACGACCCGGTCCGGGGCGGAAACGGCATAGAGCCGCTCGTTGTGGACCACCATCCCCCAGGAATTGCTTAAGTCCCATTTTTTGACAAAAACGCCGTTGGCGGTGAATTTTTGAATCTGGTTTTTGGTCGTGTCCGATACATAGACCATGCCTTCCTGGTCAATGGCAATCCCCTTGGGGCTCCTGAACATGCCGTCCCCGTCCCCGGCGCCGCCGAAGCGTTCGGCGGTTATATTTTCATCGCCGGGCGGCAGGACACCAAGCGGGTACAGTTGAATGGTCCCTATATTGTTCATGCCCGCAAGCAGGGTCACCCCTGTCTTCCGCCCCTCATATATCGCGATGCCGGCGTTGTTCAAGCCGGACACCTTGACCGTGCAGCCCGGTTGCGGTTCAATCCCGGTCAGGGCTCCTTGCCCGACGGCGCAATCAAACGTAGCCGAGGCCAGGGTAGCCCCGAAGTCGCTTTCTACATCGACCTGTACCGTTTTCACGCCCCGGCTGACACACTCGCTTTGCATATCCACCTGGGAGGCGGCCATGTCCGGACCGCCTTCTTCCCCGGCCTCCCCCGGCCACTGGACCCCCAGCATTAAAGCCGCGGACTCAACCGGACCAAAGCGGTCTTCGGACGCTTTCGAAGCATCCCCTTCACAGCCCGGCATACTGAAGAGAAAAAGCAAAACAACGGATGCGAATATACACATTCTGGTCTTCATCATATATCCCGCCTTTGTCCGGTTTCTGCTGTGCGGCACGCGCAGCGCGACCGCCGCCTGAGCCACGCTATATCAGTAAGTCCAGAAAAGGGTTATCCCGCTGCCCGAAATAACATTGAATGTGTCCGTGTACATTTTCCTGTCGTTATAGAAAAAGCTTACGGACCAGCCTCCTTCCGTATCGGTGTATACCGGCTCGAGGAAGCTTGAAAAGCTCATGGACCCGCCCTGGGTTGCGGGGGGGTTGTCCTTGCGCACGGTTGAGCCATCCGGTGATTGCCATAACGTATAGGATGTGTCGTTTTCCTTCACGTTCCTGACAACGTTGTAGGCCAGTACGCCTTCACCAGTCTGGAAGGTGCTCCGCTGCTGAGGGCTGCCCGTGCTGGTCACGGGGCCGCTTGCGACATAATGTTCTGACACCTTGGCGCCGCTGCTGCCCCCGCTGCCGGAATCGCTGCTTATGACTGCTGCCAGCGCGACACCGCCGGCGGCAGCCCCGGCACTGGCAGCAAACAGGGTCGTTGTGCCGATGCCGGTTGATCCTGCCGTCACCGTTCCCGCGGACGTGGCGCCCGCAGCCGTCCCGCTCACCGCGGCGCCGGTCCCACCGGTAACATGATACAGGCCGCCGGCAACAACCCCGAACCTGAGGCCGGACTCCACCATGTCCATCCGGATATTGTCGCTGAAACCGGGAAGTTCGGTCGGCACCCGGTCAAGTTCCATGCTGACCACAATCTCATCCTCGCCAAAACCGGCCTGCCAAGACGGAATCCTGTCCCTGCTTTCCTGATGCATGAAAAAAGACTGGGATTTGACAATCACATTGGCCCCGTTCACGGACAGAAACAAATACTCGACCTGCAGCGTTGCCGCATGCGGAGCCGGGAGCACAGCGGCGTATTGGCTTTTCCGGGTTTGGACCATCGGTACAAACACGAAATTCGCTTCTCCTGCCGATTTGAAATAACACCGCACCAGTTCAATGCCGCTCGGGTCATCGACGGTCACATCCAACTGAATACGATGGCCGGAAACATAATAGGCTGGCGGTGTGTGCTTCATGCTTGTCCGCGCACGGTTATCGGCGTCGGCGGGAATGGGAAAAAGCAGCGGCAGGACGATCAAAACAAAAAACCCGGCACACAAGGAAAAAACAGGCTTGCACATGGGGACCTCCTTGACTCGCGATTCCTCCGGTGCATCGACATGAGTTGAAACAATGCGCCCCATCCATGAATTGGAGCCAACCGACCCGTATTTTAAAAGGGGTTGGCGGGTAACACAAAAAACAGGATAAAACGCGGGCGTCAAATGGAGCGAAAAGAAGCGAAACGGCGGCCCGTAACGCCATTGGGGCAGTGAAGTGAAACAGTCAATCCAGATGCCGGCGCAAAACTGGAAAGGCCGGCTTAGGGCCATTTCTGGTCCATTTTTGCATTGGCATGTAAAACTGTACAACGCATTAACAGGAGTCTATTTATAAAAAATTACCGGGGTTCAAGGGTAATGTCAACTTGTTTGTGTGAAATTATTTATTGCCATATCAATCAAATATGACCATTTCCGGGGGGATTTTCAAATAGGGTGGCGACCGGCTTCTTACGCCGGCCCCCAGGGCCGTGTTCGCAGCCTGGGAATGGGGAAGTGAATTGTGTGCTTCCGGATCAGGAGAGTATTTTCCATTGAAAAAAAAATCAGGAAGTTCTATACTTTTATGCGGAAAAAAAAGTACTTGGGAAGCAATTTTATTAACTATTCCTCACCATAACCATAAGCAATTACCTGAAGTCTTTTCCTGTCGCCAGGCAACGGTGTTTTTTAAAACGGTCAAACAGATCGCCGGGCGTGAGCCCTTTTCTATCATTGTGGCAGTCAAGCTGTTCAAACGTGACAAGGGGTTAAATGGCGTTCATGGGGAACCTCATGAAAAAGATCCAGGGGATGTCCCTCCGCTGGAAAATCAACCTTTCAGGTATTTTCACCATCCTGGTCTTCACGATAATTATTTATGCGCTCATTCTTCCTTACATGGCCAAGGTGAAAATGGAAGAACGAGAGGGAAAACTCCGGGCGGTCGTCAATTCCGCCGTGTCCATGATGGATTTCCATGAAAAAGCCGCCCGAAAGCAGGGCTGGTCGCCAGACCCCGCCATGCCTGCGACAAGGCAGGACGCAAAGCGAGAGGTCATCAAAAACCTCCGGGAAATGCGCTACGACAGGTCCGAATTTTTCTTTATCCTGGACGGCGACGGCAACATGGTCATGCATCCCACCAAGCCGGAGCTCGAAGGGCAGAACATGCTTTCCGTCCAGGACCCCGATGGCGTAGAGTTGTTCAGGGAAATGGTCATCAACGCTCAGCGGGACGGCGAAACATTTGTCCGGTATATCTGGCAGTCCAAGTACAGCCCTGTCATTTTCGAGCCCCAGATGACGTATGCGCAATATTTCTGGCCATGGGACTGGGTCATCTGTTCGAGCCTCTACACCCAGGATATTGTCGAGGCCGTTCAGATCCTGCAAATACGGTCCGCCCTGTACAACGTCATTGCAGCGGTTGCCGCCATGACCATCCTGTTCATTTTAATCCACTTCAGCTTATCAAAGCCCCTGAAGAAGCTCCTTTCCGGGATCAAGGAGATTCACAGGGGCAACCTCGATTATCACATCGGGGTTGCCTCCCTTGATGAGATCGGCTACCAGGACTGCGGCAGCTGGACAATTCCTGACAACACGACAGGAAAACGCCGGGCGGCCGCATGGCTCTGGGCCCAGTTTAGCGTATCGAAAACCGTTGATTTGAAAAAGTTCCTGGTCGGCGGCACACCCGTGAGAAAATCCACGGTGTTCTCCGGGTACCTGACCAGAAACATTGAGGATTACGGCGGCTTAATCGAGTTCTACCGTTCCCCTGACGTGAAAAGATACACCGACAGTGGCCGCAATGTGCCCCATTACCCCATGATGGCCGAACTGTGGTGGAAAAATATTTCAAAGGCAATGACGGGGGAAATGACGCCTCAGCAGGCCATGGACAACCTGGCAAAAGAACAGGACGAACTCATGGACGCACTGGAAATGGCCGCTTACTCACCTGTCCTGAATATTGAAAAGAGCAGGGAGGAATGGCTCTACGGAACCCCGGGGGACGTTTCTCCAAAGGCCCCCCGGCCCCGTCCGCAGCCGATCACCAAACCCTATGAGGAGATCATCCGCCACTGGAAGCGGTAAGGGGTTGTCAAATAGTGAGATGGGTCCAAGTATTGACCTTTTTAAAAAGCCGTCTGAAAACGACTTTTACGGGTTCCTCAATTATTCGTCAAAAACCGCGACCCCGCTGCGCAGGGCGGCTTCAGCTTCCCGGACCATCCGTTCTACCAGGTCGGCCACGGTGGGAATGTCGCTGATGCGGCCCACGGACTGGCCGATGGTGAGCATGGCCTCTTCGGCATTGCCGTCCTGCCAGACCTTCCGGGCCCGTTCCCCGGAGATCAGGGGCAGCAGCTCGGAAAGGTCGCCGCCTTCGGATTCGATTTTAGCGATTTTCTCCATGATCTCGTTTTTCAGGGCACGCACCTGGAGGCCGAACCCCGCCAGCAGCGTCTGAAGCTGCAGGGCGGTGTCGGCCTCGGTTTTTTCCATAAGGACCTTGTAGATATTGGGGTGCACGCCGCTTTCCTTTGTGGCCAGAAAGCGGGTGGCCATCATGACCCCGTCGGCCCCCAGGGCCAGGGCCGCGGCCAGGCTCCGGCCGTCGGCCATGCCGCCTGCGGCCAGAAGGGGTATGCTTACGGCTTCCCGGACCTTGGGCACCAGCACCATCGTGGAAACATTGTCCTTGTGGGGAAACCCGCCCTCTTCAAACCCGGCGATGGTGACCGCGTCGTAGCCGACTTTTTCGGCATGAACGGCATGCTTGACGGTGCCGACCTTGTGGAGGACCTTGACCCCGGCCTCTTTGGCCATGGGAATGAATTCTTTTCCCAGGAAGGTGTCCACCGGCGCCCCGGCGATTTCAATGGCAACAACCTGTTTTTCGCAGCAGACCCGGAAAAAGTCCCGGAGCAGCTCCACCGGCAGGCGGATGGACGGCATGGTGGTGATGTTGACGATAAACGGCTTGTCCGTGAGTTCCCGTGTCCGGTCGACAGCCGCGCGAAGCTCATCGGCGGAATTGTAATTGCCGGAAGTGAGATTGCCCATGGCGCCGGTGTTGCTGATGGCCGCGGCCAGTTCGGGCTTTGCGATCCAGAGCATGCCGCCGCACTGGATGGGGTATTGAATGCCGAACAATTCGGTGATGCGCGTTTTCATGGGGCAGCTCCTTTGAGTAAAAGACCGGTTTTGTCCTGGGGTTTTGTCCACTCCCGGATTCCGGCAGACATTTCTTCCGAAAAAAAAAGATGCATAAAAGCTTCATAACCGGTATGAATAGGTAATTCAACCCGTTTTGTTTATTAATAACGATTTCACGATTGCCTTTCGGCCCAATTCCTTTTAAGGGGTAATCGAAATCGAAATCGGGATCGCAATCGAAAGATAATTAAATTTGCCGCAACCGAAACCCTGAAGCGCATACACAATCTTTGCTGCAGGCGTCCCGGGTTTTTTTTGAGGGGTTATGACTCCTCTGTTGCGTTCAGGTACAGAACAACGCTGCAAGCATTTTTAATTTTCAAAAACAGGGAGAGGCCATGACTGCCTTGATTTACATCGGCATCGGTATCGGGTTGATTGTCATATCCCTTATTGTTCTCAATGGCATCAATATCCTTCAGGCCGGCAGCAGAAAGCCAGACGGCAGGACCATGGCCGGGATTCTGGGGGTCGAGCCCGCTGTTGCCGTTTTTGATGATGTGGAAAAGCTTTCCCGGAAGGATAAAATGCAGCTGTTTTACGCCGCGGAAACGCCGGAAATGACGGCGTTAAACGGCGAGTATGAAGCAAAACTGCTCAGCGGGGGCGTTCTTGGGCCCTCATCAGCCCTGTTCACGCACCATGTTTTCCCCACGGGCCGGATCACCTTAGGCACCATTTGGGCGGGGAAAGCCTTTATGGCCAATGGCGGGCCTACCGGGAAGGGTTATAATATTTTCCAGCAGAAAAAACCGGATGGGACGTTTCGCACGCTGCGCACCCGGCCCATGAAAACGTCTTTGGCCGTCTCTAAAGTCGGGAAGGATGGAAAGTTGTCCTTTCAGGTGGACTACAGCACGGACAACACCGGCATGATTCATTCCATGCGGGATGAAATCCGCCGGGTCAATGATACCCTTTTCATCGGCGCCGGCTATATGGCGCTGGGCGGCGGTTCCATGAATCCCGCGCCCTTTGCGCTGATCGGCCCGCCCAAACCGTGGGTTGGTCCTGACAAGCATATAAAACGATAAACATTTCCGCTTAATCCCCGGCCTCGTTCAAATATGATTCTCCGCACCGGCAGATAGCGGAATTTTTACCGGGCATTTTCGCCACGGCCTCGCGTGAAAATGCCCTTTAAATAAATTGAAGTATTTCTGCCACCACCTTTTCCGGTGCTTCCAATGGTAGAAAATGCCCGGCATTTTTGATCATCCGGTACCTGCCCCCGGCCTGGCCGATCTCTTTTTCACAATTGTTGAACATGGCGCTGGAAATACAATGGTCCGTTTCCCCGCTCAATACCAGGGCTGGTGCCCGGACCGGCGCCAGAAACAGGCGCCGGCTGAGGTTCCATTTGGCCAATTCGCCCGGGGGTGGGCGCAGAAGCCCCCGGTAATAGGCCAGGGCGGCCCGCAGGCTGTGGGGCCGGGAAAGCGTGTCAATGACTTCCGCCATGCGCTCCCGGAAAGGGGACATGTCCCCGCTCCAGTCCCGCCAGAGCTTGGCAATAAACTCGCCGCGGCCGGATCGAATGATATGTTCGGGCAGGGCGGGCACCTGGAAGAACAGGATGTACCAGCTCCGTGCCAACTGGGAAGGGTTTGTCAACAGGTTCCGAAGAAAGGCGGGCCCCGGCGGCACCGACATCATGACGGCTTTTTCGTAAAGGCCGCTGCTGTGGTTCACTGCGCCGTAGGCGGCAATCGCGCCCCAGTCATGGCCCACCAGGTACACGGCTTTCAGGTCATAACGCACTTTTAACTGCAAGGTGATGGCCGCGGCGTCCGCTGCGAGATCGGCGATCTGGATGGTGGCGAACTGCGATTCGCTCACGGATTCCGGGACCGAGGTGGGCCAGTAGCCGCGCATATAGGGCGCTGCGCACATGTAGCCGGCGTCATTGAGGATGCGCATCATCGGGAGAAAGGACCGCGCATCATCGGGAAAGCCGTGCAGCAGAAGCATCAGTTGATCCGAGCGGCCGGAAACCAGGATTTCAAATTCCAGCCCGTTGGCAGTCATGCGAATCGATTCCATTTTTTCTTCTTCCCCGGGCTTCATCGCTTCTGCTGATCGAACATGCTGAAGAATTGGCTCAGTTCACGGGTATTTCCCGCGGTCACTTCCATCTCCCCGGTAAGAAGCGCCCAGACCTGTCCTGCCAGGCCGGTTTTGCCGAGCAGCATTTTGGCCCAGGCGGTGCGCGGCAGCCTGATGGCCAGGTCCGGGTTTTCCGGATAATGATCCAGGTATTCGGCGACCCCTTTGCGCACATGCATGCCGAAGCCCTGTTCGATATCGGAAAAGTAGATGCCGAACACCTGGTCAACGTCGGCGCTCTTTTCAGGGTCAAGGGCAAACCGGAGCGCCCTCACAAAAAAACCGGGGCGGGAGCGCAAAATGACCGCTTCGGTGATCAAGGCCGGCGGAAGATCGAACCGGTCGACCTTGCCCTCCAGTTCCAGGGCCTGGGTGATGTAAAAATTGCGGGTGATGGCGGCGGGCGTTGCCTGTCCCATGCGCCGCAGGGCGTCGGCTTTCAGCTGCCTTGCCGCTTGATGGTCGGGATCGAGGCGCAGTACATAGGTGACCAACTGCGCGGCCCAGGCATATTCACGATTGGTCAGCGCTTCCTGGACCTTTGCCAGCACGGCGTCGGTTCCGCCGAAGCCGTCCACGATCCGTTGGGCTTCGATGTGGGGCGGCACCGGGTGTATGGTTGCCGCATCCGTTCCATACCAGCCAAGCAATGCCATGAAAATCTGTTTGGGGAACAATGCAACTTCGCCGTAATGCTCATTTATATAAGGGTCGCCCGCCAAGTGCGGCGGCAACTCGACAAAGTAGCGCAGTTCGTCCGGCCCCAGCCCTTTATTGATCCCCCGGACGGACTGATCATAAATATATTGAACGGCGTCCCGATAATTCCTTAGGGAATGCGATATCGCCGCCCTGCCGGACAGGGGCACGCCGTGAACATTGACAAGGTGCTCGACATCGAGGCTTCGCATATAATCGATGCCGCCGATCCATTGTTCGGGGTCGCGGAACCTTCCGCCCCGGAGGGTGTACATATTGGCCACCGCCGGCCAGAAATGGTTGTTGACCGCCACTTTTTTATCGGGAAGATAGATCACGAGGGTGTCGGGGGAGTCGGAGGCAAAGTTTGCAAAATGAAAACGGACCCCGTCAATCTCAAGGTCCTGCCTGCCGGAAATGATGTGGGTCGGCTGCACATAGCCGTTGGTGGGTATGCCATGGCTCATGTCTAGAAAATAAGGCCCGATCCCCATGTTCGGCATGGCATCCGGCCCCGCCATCGGAAGGTGCAGGCCGAACTGAATGGCCAGTCGGCGCACAAAGGTCTGGCCGATTTCACTGGCGATGTTGACATAGGTCTCATGGAGCAGTTCATGGCCGTAAACCGGAATGTCCCTGTTTTCATCTTCTGCAAGATAAGCCACAGTGCCAAATGCGTAATGAAAGTGTGTCAGGATAATCGCTGTGACCGGTTTTTGCGTCACCTTGCGGAACTCTTTTAGGTGTTCAGCGGCCATTTCAACGCCATCACCCGTGTCGATGATGATGATGCCTTCCCTGCCTTCGATCATGTGGGCGTTGGCAAGGCCGTATCCCACAAGGCTGTAGACCCCGTCTGTCACCTTATATAGATTTTTCGAGAATTGTTCGCCGTGTTCAATGAGGGCTGCATTTGCGATCTCCCCCTTGGGGCCCTGTTTCACATCAACATCGCAGCCCATGTATATGGTTTTGTCACCGCACGGGCCCGTGCTTTTGCCAAGGATCAGGTCCTGCGGGCGCGGCGTCGGTTTGGCCGCGCAGCCCATCAGAAAAAAGACCAGCAGAAAAAATATGAAAATGGTTTTAATGCCCGGTTCATGCCCTGTTTTCATTATTGCCCCCCTCCTGTAAAAGACAGATTGTCAAAATAGTGACGAATTCCGGAACTATCGGTTCACGCGCCTTCCATTGTTTTCCACTCCCGCCTGAACGCTTTCCACCAGCTTCGCAATCAGCCGGTCTTTCAGTACAATCGGGTTTTTGTGCATGTAGTCGAGCAGGGTGTTGTTGATGCCCGCAATATAGCCGTGGGCCTGGCACCAGATCTGGATCATCAGAAAGCGGGCGTTTTCCTCGGGCATCGGTTTTCCGCCGTTGCCGCACGCACGGAGCGCATCGATGAACAGCTGAGACAGCGAAAGGGCGGTTTCCATCTCCAGGCGGGCGGCCGGCTCCATGTCCGTGCCAAGGTAATCGCGGAATTTGGGAACATGCCAGGTAAACATCAGGTTATAGAGATTGGCGTGGGCCAGGCCGAAATCCACGAAACAGCGGCACATGGGGCCTCGATTTTGTCCATGGGGTCGCGATGGGCGGCTGCAGTCGCCGCACATTGCGCGTGCAGGGCTTCAAACCCCCGGGTCAGGATCGACAGGTAGATTTCGTCCTTGCTGTGGAAATAGTTGTAGATGGTTTTGGCGGCGATGCCGAGCCGGGTGCCCAGTTTTCGCATACTGAACCCCTTGTACCCGGCTTCGGCAATCAGGTCTATGGCATGGTCCAGGATCGCTTCGCGAATCGCTTCTATTTCTTCGGGTTTTCGCTGTGCTTTGGGCATAGTCGTTCCATTTTTTGATATGCACAAGGTTACGGTAACAGCGTTACTTTTTGATGTAAAGCCTTTTTGACGACTTCGCAAAAAGTCCAATATCTGCGTTACGCACAATTTCCGAAGAATCTCACGTACGGCTAAGTACGCTCAATTCTTCAAAAATTGCGCAAGCTTGGATCTTGGACTTTTTTCAAAGTCGTCTGATCTCGACTTTACGGGTTCATCCTTTTTGATTGCGTTAAGATAGCGGTCGGGTGTAGATTGAAAAATGATTGTAGGTGGAATAATCTTATTGCTGCTACATCAATGCCTTTGGGCTTTGGTAATCGTTTCCCTTTTTGCTGCTATTTCACAATAAACGGAAGGATTCATCATGAAAAAATTGACTGCTGTTATTGTCGGATTGATGGTTTTTGCCCTGGTTGCCGCCGCAGGCGCGAACCCCGACCCTGCGCAGATCGCCAGGGATTGGGTGGAAATGGACGCATTGTTAACCGAGCAGGAAAGTTTTCTCTACCAGCACGAATTCGAAAATAATCCGGATTTGTTTGTAAAACGATGGGTTGAGTTCAAAAACCGATTTAAAACCAAATACGCAGAATTTGAAGGCCGTTATGGTTCGGACCGTAATGCTTTGAATGCGCTGTTCAAGGAAGTTGAAAAACCTGCAGGCGCATCCCGGGATATGTATGACCTGATAAGCGCCTATCTCTTTTCCGATATCGACAACCAGAATGCCAATATTGTGCAGTGGGCAGAGCATATGGGGCAAAACAATTATACCCGATGGGAGTATATGAAAGACCCGGACCCGACGAAGGTGGAATTGAAGTACCGTTATGCAAAAAACTCGCTTGCCGGGTATAACGCTGCTGCGCAACTGTCTCCCGAATCCGATTATCGCGAGCAGATAAAGAATAGCGAGGCCGCTGAGAAGGAGACCCGCGGGCAATACATGGATATCCTGTCGGCGCTCACCTGGCCGGGGCACAACCCCTCTTTTGAAGGGCCCGGAAACCCGGATGAACTTGCCTTGGCCGCCCTCCGGTTCCTCCAGGAAAACCCGAACTGGAGCAAGCCGGAGTATGACGACGAACATGTCCCCTACGCTGCCGCAGTGACCGGAAAGGGATGGGAAGTGTGGAAGCAGGCACCGCTGACCAGGGAAACCACCCAGTACAGCCTGGACATGGTTGTCGCTTTCACCGGAACGGCCGACCCCGATATCGTGTATGTTTACAACATGGTCTTCTATACAGCTGAGGAAGGCGGCGTTCAAAAGGCGCTCCCCTTCAGGTATGCAAACTCGAAACTTTATCAGAAACACCAGATGCTCAAGAAGTCGATCCCCAGAAGCGCAGTGACCGTCGCTTCAGCGCCCGGCGCAAGAGCCGGGGAGTCCGCCGGTGCTTCGTTTTTGTTGTGGCGGGTGGTCATGGGCCTGCTTCTCATCGCCGGAGGGGCTGTGGCCGGAAAGGCCGTGTTGATTGCCAGGCTGCCAAAGCTTGAACCTGTCATCGGTAAAGCCGAAGCATTCATGATGCCCCTGGGGTTTGCACTGCTTGCTTTCGGCGCGGTCGGTTTTCTCGGAAACCTCATCCGCCTTGCCCCGTTCGCGTCGCTGCTGCCGCAGGCCGCCGCCATATGCCTGGGGCTGGTTTTTGTCAGGGGTTGGTCCCATCCCCAGGTTTCGAAATATCTGGATAAGGTCAAAGGGATCGAAGACTATAAAACCCCCCTGGGCCTGGCCGCGATTGTCCTGGGCCTTTTGCATCTGGTGATCGGCAGGTTTCCGCTTTTCTGATCCCCGCTTATTCGATAAAGATGAAAATTGGGGGCGAATTCCGTACGAATTTGCCCCCTGAATTATCCGGGTTGCGGATTAATGGCTAAAAGGACCTTTTGTTTCGGTTGCCAAAATGACAGATTCAGAACACAAGAATATTGAAGAATACAGGAAATCAAGCTTTTTCAAAGATTTCTCCGTGGGCTGCGGAACCCTCCTGTTGCTGGGCATTGGGATATTTATCGTGCTGCCCCTTGTCGCCATTGCCTTCAGAGTTGCCTTGTGGCTTGCGGTACCGGTGGTCGTCGCCGCTTTGATTGTATTTTTTGTGGCGCTTTTGGGGCGCTTTGTTTCCAAAGCAAGAAAACATTGGTGAATTGACGGTCCACCTGGTGGGAAAAAGATAGCCGGGGTGCTGAATCAATGCGTTAATCAATAAGCGGACATCCGGAAGCCTGCCAGGACAACGATAAAGGTTTCCGGCTCAGCCTGTTTGGAACTGGTGGCCGCACGCCTTGCAGTTGTAATCCGGGCAGGTCTCATCAATAACGCAATCCTTGGGCGTCAGTACCCTTCTTCGCTTTTCCGTTGTTGACG
>SKZX01000201.1 GCA_007127175.1 Desulfobacterales bacterium | reverse complement strand
TCGGCATTGAGAAAAAATCACGCACAGAGAAAATTATTCTTGGTTCAACCGCACAATACGTTATTCTTAAGTCGCAATGCCCTGTCACCACGGTAAAATCGTATACCGCAGCGTCATAAATAGAGGCTGAACGAAAACCGTCTTTTTTACCAATTTCTGTGTCGGGCTTAAATTTGATGCAATCGTAAAAAGTCGTTAACATGTCCTCCCATCGGCAATGGGGCTTTAGCATCCTTTGCGGATGATCCCCCCGGCATCAATATATCGGCTATGTTCCGACAGTATTGTGAATTTCGGTCCGGCAAGGATTGTCAGATTCAATGTGCGAATTTCAGGAGACCCGGGAATACTGTCTGAGCTGGTAAGCATGGTGCACCGAGGCGGTCTCCTGAATTGCGACACACGCAGCAACAACCCCCCAAAAAATCGACCCCGGCAGCACCGCAGAGCATTCGGTTTCGCATCCGGCGGGCTCCGCCACTTGCCGGCCACGCGGCTGCAAACCCGTATGCCCTCGCGGCGCTGCCTGCCGGGCTCAATGACCTGGAAGCAGGACCAGCCGGAACCCGCGGTTGTAGTTCCTAAAGCCCGGGCTGGCGCTGCTGCTGCGCGCCGAGCGGCAGATCCTGGCGTCGCCGTCCCAGCTGCCGCCGCGTATCACCCGGGCGGTGCCGTTTTGTGGGCCCGTAGGATCTGTTACCGTTGAGCTTGGATACTAATTATACCAGTCCGCATCATACCAGTCGGCAACCCACTCATAAGCCTTCTCATGGAAGTTACGAAAATTTTACATTAGTGCTATCCCCCCAGTAAGATTGTCCTGCTTGTGAAGAAAGGTGGTCCCATGGCGCAGTTTTTGGATGTATTAGAAATTTGATCTCTTAAACCTGGCTGTCGATTCTGCTTGACTGGCACAAATTGTAACTCGTAAAACATGACATATTAAAATACAAAACATCTCGTTTTTCACTTCATAAAAAGACCAGGGGCATGCCTGTGAAAATTCGATGTACCATTTGCTTCTTTGTATTATTCCCCGTTACTTTAATTGCGAAGCCTGCCTTCTGCGATGCCGTATTTAGCCTTTCAGCTGAAACCGGCATTGTGTGGTTTGCCCGTAATGATATACGCATTCCGGCAGATGATGGCACCAGGTTTGATTTGTTGGATCTGACCGGATCCGGTGTGGATCCCTTTATTCGCCTTTATGCATCATACGAGTTCAACAAACGCCATTCATTGCGGCTGAATATCGCGCCTCTTAAGGTCGATGGGACTGGAACACTGGATAAGGATGTATTTTTCGAGGGGGCCACGTTTAAGCCTGGCATCTCAACCAAGGGGACATACAAATTCAATACATACCGGCTGACCTATAGATGGATGTACCATCGCAGCAGGAATTGGCACGGTGGCATTGGCG
Source organism: Desulfobacterales bacterium (assembly GCA_007127175.1). GTDB lineage: Bacteria > Desulfobacterota > Desulfobacteria > Desulfobacterales > Desulfosalsimonadaceae > B1SED10-16. Next base: position 2,327 of record SKZX01000201.1, on the reverse strand, counting down.
GCGCCCTTCTGGTGCGGGATGCGAAAGTGGAATTGCAGCAAGGCTCGTTGAAGGCGTCGAATACGGATCTGGGCTTCGTACCCCTGCTGCACGTCTATGGCGCGTACCTTTTTAATGACCGGTTATCAGCCGTTCTGGACATTGAAGGCGCCGGTGCGTCACAAGGCCGGGCTATTGACGCCGCTCTCAAAGTAGCTTATGAATGGCCGTCCGGCTGGCATGCCGCAGCGGGATACCGCACACTGGAAGGCGGCGCTGATAACAACAGTGTATACACGTTTGCATGGCTGCATTTTGTGCTCTTTGAGATCGGCTACACCTTTTGAATCAAATTTGACGGCACCGTAAAAGGCCAATACCTGCGTTGCGAGCAATCTTTGAAGAATCTCACGTACGCATAAGTACTATCAATCTTTGCATAACGTGCATCGAACCGGAAGTGATACGGTGGCTGGCCCAAAAGTAAAGGCCGGACCGGATGGCGCATCTGTCATGCAGCGCCGGAAGGCTGCAAAGAGACCTGGACTTTTTTGAGGCATGCGGATACAGGGTCTGCCGCATCTTTCCCTGTGATTTTTTCCCCTGAACCGCTTATGTGGAATGCCTGGAGCAGATCGGATACAGTTTCTCTGATTAAGGATATACAAAACGAAAGGGATTGAATTATGCATGACAAAAAGGACTCGGGGACAATCCGGCCCGAGCTTGCCGAAGTGATTGCCCGCCAGGAAAAAACGAAGGATCACGCAAGGCCGGAAGCGGTTGAAAAGCGTCGGAAAAAAGGGCAGAGAACCATTCGCGAAAATATTGCCGATCTTTTGGACCCGGACACCGAATCCATCGAATACGGCTCGCTCATAAATGCTGCCCAGCGCCGGCGGCTTTCCAGGGAAGAATTGATCGATAAGACCCCTGCCGACGGACTGGTCGCAACCATAGGCAGTGTCAATGGCCGTATTTTCGACCGGTCCCGGAGCCGGTGCATGGTATTGGGCTACGATTATACCGTGCTGGCCGGTACCCAGGGGCATTTCAACCACAAGAAAAAAGACCGGATGCTCGAGCTTGCCTATAAATGGAAGCTGCCGGTGATTCTTTTTGCCGAGGGCGGCGGCGGCCGTCCCGGTGATGTGGATATGATGGATACGATGGTCGCGGGGCTCGAGATAAAATCCTTTTCCCATTTTGCCCGGCTCAGTGCTCTTGTCCCGACTGTCGGGGTTGTAAGCGGTTACTGTTTTGCCGGCAATGCTGCGCTTCTGGGCTGCTGCGATGTCATCATCGCCGCAAAAAATTCCAGCATCGGCATGGCCGGACCGGCCATGATCGAGGGCGGCGGCCTGGGCGTACACCGGCCCGAAGACGTCGGGCCGGTTTCCGTGCAGTCGCCCAACGGGGTAATCGATATCGTCGCCGAAGACGATGCCGACGCGGTTTCAAAGGCAAAGCAGTATCTGTCCTATTTTCAGGGAGCTCTTCCGGAGTGGGACTTCGAGGACCAGCATTTGCTGATGGGCTGCATGCCGGAGCGGCGCAGAAGGGCCTATGACATCCGGAAGATCATCCGTATTCTTGCAGACAAGGGCTCGGTGCTGGAATTGCGAAGGGAATTCGGGGAAGGCATCGTTACCGCGTTTTGCCGTATCGAAGGCCAGCCGTTCGGACTCGTGGCCAACAACACTATGCATTTGGGCGGCGCCGTCGATTCCGCGGCCGCGGACAAAATGTCCCGCTTTATCCAGCTGTGCGACGCGTTTGACATACCAATGATCTCCCTGATCGACACACCGGGATTCATGGTCGGCCCTGAGGCGGAAAAAACCGCACAGGTGCGTCATTTCAGCCGTATTTTCACAAATGCCACTAATGCGACGATCCCTTTTTTCAACGTCGTGCTGCGCAAGGGCTACGGTCTCGGGGCCATGGCAATGGCCGGCGGAAGCTTTCACACCTGCGATTTCATCGTGTCGTGGCCGACCGGTGAGTTCGGCGGCATGGGGCTGGAGGGTGCCGTGCGGCTCGGGTTCAAAAAGGAACTGGAAGCCATCGAAGACCCTGAACAGCGGGAAGCCCTGTTCGAAGAACTGGTAGCCATGCACTACGAGCATGGAAAAGCCCTCAACATGGCCTCCTGTCTGGAAATCGACAATGTAATCGACCCCGCCGAAACGCGTCAGTGGATTCTGTGCGCCCTGCGGTCCCAGCCGGAACCCGTGCAGCGCGAAGGGAAAAAACGCCCCAATATCGACTGCTGGTAGCACCGCGCGTGAATTTCCGGCTGGCGGTACAAAAAATTCTTTTTGGATTCAGAAACAAACCGATTTAAC
>SKZX01000411.1 GCA_007127175.1 Desulfobacterales bacterium | reverse complement strand
CGGCTGCGGCCCGGGAGACAGACTGGAAGTCTATCCCCTGGGGGGTATCCCCATAGCCCTCGTGATGGCATTGTATTATATTCCTATAGGGGTTCGAAGACTACCTTTCGGGGGAATGAACACTCTCCAGGGTACAGACTTCCAGTCTGTCTCCCGGGTCGAATACCGGGCCCATCCATGAATAAATGCCTATTTTAAAAGCCATGATCATCAAGGATATTCAGACATATTTTTTTCGCCTGCCCTTTGCCGATCCCGTGAGGGTTGGAAATCATCGCCTGCTGCAAAGGGAAGGGTTTTTTGTGCGCCTGGCAGATGACTTCGGCAATACCGGGCTTGGCGAAATCGCGCCCCTGCCGGGACTCGATGCGTCCACCCTGGAGGACTGCCAAAGAGAAATCCGGGCTTTTTCCCAAATGGTCAAAACCGGCGACTGCCAAGACCACGCTTTCAACCCCGTGGTCCGCTTCGGCCTTGAGACCGCCATATTCGCCATGATCGAAGGGAAACGCCGTCAAAAGGACCCAAACACGGATGTGACCATTGAAATTCCGATCAATGGCCTTTTTATGCCAGACGATGATTCCAATGCCGAACGAATGCAGGTTAAACGGCTATTGCAAAAAGGGTTCGAGACCATCAAGGTCAAGATCGGCAGGCTTTCCATGGGATCCGAAGCCGCCTCGATCCGTCGGCTTTTCGAGGCGTCCGGCGGGAGCGTCCGGTTCAGGCTTGACGCCAACCGGTCGATGACGATCTCCCGTTATCGAAGGTATTACCGCAGCTTATGCGATCTGCCGGTGGAATATGTCGAAGAGCCGCTGACAGACGGCGATTTTGTGAGGGCCGGGGAGGTCGGCTGGCCGCTGGCAATAGACGAGTCCCTTCCGCTTTTCTGGGACAATGCAAACCGTATGTTTCACGGGTTGCCGGAAGCGGTCACCCATGCGGTCATCAAACCGGGAACGCCGGCCGGGTTCAGGGAGGTGATGGAATTTTTCCGCCGCCGGGAAAACCCTCGTATCTTTCCCGTAATCAGTTCCGCGTTCAACACGGCCGTGGGTATTTGCGGGTTGATGCTTTTTGGGGAGTCGCTTTCCATTGCCGGTTTGACAACCCATGGTCTGGATACCGGGTCTTATTTAAAAACCGACCTGAAAAATGACGCGCTGGGGATAAGCAACGGCCGCTTAAGGGGGCGGGTCGATATCCTCTGGGACAGGAACCTGCCGGAAAAAGCCGGCCTTGCGGAGATCGACCCATGACGGCAGAGCGCTTTTTCGGCGGCCGGCACATCGATATCAGCGCTGTTTTCGAGGCCTACCAGGACCTGCCCGCCGTTGTTCGGCCAGGAGAGCGCCCCCTGGTTTACACATTTGGCGAGGTCGCCTGCCGCCTTGCCGCCATGCGTCGTGTGTTCAAAGAGCTGGGCGTCTCGCCCGGCGACCGCGTGGCGCTCTACATGGAAAACGACCCGCTTCATTTCCTGATTTTTTTCCTGTCATGGGTCGACGGTTTCTGGTTCCTTCCCCTGGATCCCCGGAAGCCCTTTGAAGAAGCAGCAGCGGATGCGTCCCCGGACGTGGTGATCGGCCCGCTCTCCTTGTCCGGTAAAAGAAAACCGGTTGTGATTCCGCCGGAAGCCCTTGCCATCGATGAAGCCTTGCCAGGGGAGGGCATTCCACAGTTTCCACCGGTCAATCTGTCACAGCCCTGCTCTCTGGTGTTTACATCCGGATCCACAGGTCGGCCCAGGGGCGTGGTTCACACCACCGGCAACCACGTGTACAGCGCCGCAGGTGTTATTTCCTTTTTCCGTCTTGGCCATGAAGACCGTTGGCTGGTGAGTCTTCCGCTCAATCACGTGGGCGGGTTGTCCATATTTACACGAACCTTCCTGTCAGGGAGCGTTTCGGTTTTTCCGGCATCGCGCCACGCGGTGGATAAGGCCGTCCTCGGGGGGCACGCCAATTTCATCTCTATGGTCCCGACCCAGTTGATCCGGTTCATGTCTTCCGACGCGTTGACCGCGGCTTTGGCCCGAATGCGCGCCATTCTGCTGGGCGGTTCCTCCGTTCCCGGTTGGGTCATCGAGCGGGCGCTGGACCTGTCCTTGCCCATTGTTCCCAGCTATGGGCTCACGGAATCCTGCTCCCTTGTCACGGCCGTACCGCTTGGATCAAAGGCGCACGATTACAAAACAGCCGGAAAAATGCTTCCCTACAGAAAACTGGCCCTTGACGGCAAAGGGCGCGTCCTGCTGGGTGGAAAGACCCGTTTTGCATTCTGCCTGGAAGAGGGTGAAACAGTTTTCCCGCCCGCAGACGACTTGTTTGTCACCTCGGACCTTGGGCACGTGGATGAACGCGGAAACTGGGTAATTTCCGGGAGGGCCGACGAGGTGTTCATTTCCGGGGGGGAAAACATCAACCCCTTTGAAATTGAAACGCACCTGACGGCCATTGACGGCATCGATGCCGCCGTGGTGGTGCCCGTTCCGGATCAGGAGTTCGGGCATGTACCGTGGGCCTTCATATTTTCCTCAAGCGAAAAGGTGCCGGAGGATATTGCCGGATACCTGAAAAGATCCCTGCCGTCGTTCAAGGTGCCTAAAAAAATGATCTTCATGGCGTCTGGCCGGGTGGGGACCGGACTCAAGGCCGACCGGGCGGCGCTCAAGCGGAAAGCTGCGGAGATGGCCGGGAAAAGCACATGAAGACCTGCCTGGACATGACTTTTTTCGGTGGAAAAGAAGGCGAACCCCTGGTGCTGCTGCATGGGTTCATGGGAAGCGCCGTTTCATTCAGGAGCCTGGTTTCATTTCTTCCCCGGGGCCTCTGCCCCGTGGGAATTGATCTGCCTGGCCACGGGAAAAGCCTTTTTTCAGGGTCTTCCTGCATGAAAGCCCTTCGCTCCTTTGAAGGCGTCGCCGAAATGATCCTTGAAGACCTCTCGCGCGCGGGCATCAGGCGCTTCTGGCTGTACGGGTACTCCATGGGCGGTCGGATCGCCCAGCAGGTCGCCTTGACGGGCAGGGAGAGGGTAAGGGGGCTGATCCTCGAGTCGGCGTCATTCGGCATTGCCGACCCGGAAGAAAGAAGAACCCGATATGGCCGCGATTGCCGGATGCTCGAGGGTATCAGCGCCGCTTCTGAATTTGAGGCGTTTCTGGACAACTGGCACAACATGGACCTGTTCTGCACGCTCTCCCCAAAGCTGAAAACAGAACTCAAGGCGGAAAAACGAAAAAACAGCATCCGCGAACTTGAAAAGGCCATGGGGATCATGAGCGTCGGCAATCAGTCCCACCTGCTTTCGGCGCTGTCGTCCGCCCCATTCCCCACGGCCCTGTTTTACGGTGAAAAAGATGTCAAATATCGATGTATTGCCGAAGAATCGGCAAAAGACCTTCCAATGGCCAGCTTGTATGAATTCCAGGGCGCTTCCCATGATATCCACGCGCAATGCCCCCGGGAAACCGCCGTGGCTATCCGGTCCTTTGTATCGGACCGTTAGTGAAGGCTTTGGATGAAGCACCCGCTGGAGCTGCTGCTTTTCTTCTTGATGTCGGTTTCGTCAAGATCATCGCTGTCCGGTGTTCTGTCATCGTCGTCAATGGGTGCACCGCTTGTTACCGTTCCAGCCAGAACCGCGTATGGATAATCATCGGAAGGGACGCTTTCCCCGGTAACCGTAAACGACCACGCCCCCGGTGCCGCATTTGTGACGGGGATATTTATGGGGGGGGTAT
>SKZX01000126.1 GCA_007127175.1 Desulfobacterales bacterium | reverse complement strand
TTTACGCTTTCATCCGCCAGGAAGCGGCCACGGACTTTCCGGTGGTGGAAATACGATTGTTTCAGGCCAATCGCGGATTTTCCTTTTCAAGTCTTGCGGCGCTGATCAATTACGCCGCAACCTTTGCCATAGCCTTTTACCTGAGCCTCTACCTGCAGTATATCCATGCCCTCTCGCCCCGCACGACCGGACTGGTGCTAATGACCCAACCGGTTATGATGGCTGTTTTATCACCCCTGGCGGGACGGCTGTCGGACCGCTTCGAGTCGGGACGGCTCGCATCCCTGGGCATGGCCTTATGCGCTGTCGGACTGTTTTTGCTTGCCTGGGTGGATCAAACCACCCCCCTCAGTCGTATTATCGTTATCTTGTTCCTGATGGGGGCGGGGTTCGCCCTTTTTTCATCCCCCAACATGAACGCCATCATGAGCAGCGTAACACCAGTGCATTATGGACTGGCCTCGGGCACCGTGGCCACCATGCGGCTGATCGGCCAGATGCTCAGCATGGCCATCGCCACCATGTTTCTGGCCATCCTGATCGGCGGAAAGCAGATCACCCCGGACAATCACGATCAGTTTATCCTTGCCGTAAGACTGGGGTTCACGACCTTCTGCCTGCTTTGTTTGACCGGCATTTATTTTTCCCTTGCCCGCGGCACGATTCACTCCGGGCCGGAGCGGTAATCGGTCGGACGGCCTCCCTGGGAAGAAAGGCAATAGGCTTCATAATGCTTGCCAGCACGGACAGTATTCCCGGTCATTCTGAAATCTGTCGAACTGCCGGAGTAAGGCCCTTAAGATGCTTCCGTTTGCTCCGGAATCAAATGGCCAGAGAAGCAATAAGAACATTTTGGATATTGCAGAGGTTATGGTGCCACATTGTACCATGGATGTTTTTACGAGACACATTGTCTCATTAAACGGCTAAAACCGATACAGATACATCACTGCACCTTTCTGCATTTGTTATCAAAATGACATAAATTTCAGATTGATATGAAAAATCGAAAATTATGGTACACTTTTTGAAAAGCTTATACCCAGTGGGACAATCAGCTTTATACATACAAGGAGAAACTGATATGACGTTCAACAGCTTAAAAAAACTTATGATTTTATTTGCAATGGCCTATGGCGTGCTATTTGGTTGCGCAGACAGCAGTTCTGATGACAAGAATGCCTTGGACTTTAATTTCCTTCTTCGGCCCGATAATTCTCAAATCACCCGAAGCCACCTGGTTTGGGAAAAAATGCCGGGTGCCGGGGAGTATCTTTTTGTGGTGATGGAGCGAAATGAAGACGGCTTGGAAAGTGTTTATGAGGAGCGGACATCTTTGGCCCGGGCGCAGCTTCCCCTTGAATTCCGGGGAAAAGGTGCCGTGGAAATGCAGGTGAAAGCGCTCGGCCGCGAAGATGAAGTTCTCTATGAAAGCGATTTCATTCGCGCTGTGCCGGTGGGCACAGCAGGCGAATTGGTTTGCTATTCTATTTGTGAGGGAAGAGGGTATTCCTACTCCCTTAATGTCTATGCCGATCAGTTCACCTCTGCAAACGCCCAGATTCAGATCGGGACCGGCATCGGTTATACCGCCTATCCTGAGGCCCAATATCTGGCTCAGGAGCACACATTCGGGAATCGTCATGTGTATCATGAATTCATCGGGATCACCAGCTGGGATGGCAATGTTTATGATGTAAACTGCAACGCCTTATCCGGCAAGGTGTACTTCGTGGAAAATGACGCCGGCCAATGGCAGTACGCGGTGGATCAGGCAATGACAACCACTGCAGTGGGCTGGGACGGCATCCAGATCTGCAATGATTATCCCACTAATTTTGGAATGCGGCTTCAATTCAATAACCACAGTGAAATATCCCCGCCCCTGAAATGTGAGGAGCCCTGCGAACCCGTGGGAGATCCCCCTGATGGAACCAGTGGCGGCACGGACGGCTGGCCTTGGGGCACATGGGATGATATGTTTTTAGGCCGACCAATTGATTTTGACGTTATATATCCCGACTCCAGCGAACCCGGCTGGGCTGATGACATTGCAGTACTGGATTTTTTGAATATTCTGGCGGATGGCTTAAAAGATGTCGAAGGGGTGATCGATGGAGAGGAATGGATTCTTTATGGCATGTCACTTGCGCCAGTCGGAGAAGTTGAGTATCGCATCGATATCGACCTGGATCGTTTCCGGCGGGAAGGTCCCACTTATGTGCGGGAAATAGTCATGGAACTGGAAGACGAACTCTATATTCTGGTACAGTACTTCGGCCGTGACAGGATTTATGCCATGGCCCTGGAGAATAAATAAAATCTGGTATCTGACATAAAATTTGCCGTCTTCCTTATGCTGGCACCCCGTGAGGTCATTAAGCGCTTGGCAGCATTGATAAGCTTCCCACCATTGGTGTTTCGCGTATGGGAAGGCGGCGATCTTCCTCTCGGCAGAATAAAATTTGACGAAAGAATACCTGTCCGTTTCGGAGCCGGTTTCTAATGTAATGATGGATTGCAAATACCATGTGGTATTTCTCTTCCAATAAAGGGAAAAGAAAGGGTACAGGATGTCAGAGGTTAATTTTGTCTGTCCATATGGTATTTGCGACTGGGATCTGTTTGTGCAGATTAACTTGCCAAAAAAATGCAGCATTCTCGTGGTTCCTGAAATTTGCACCTTGCTTATGGCATTCCTGTCCGGCTGAAATTCACAATACTGTCAAGCCATAGCCGCATGGTGCACTCGAACTCTAAGAATGCGGTTAAGACATAAACGTTGCTGAACAAAGTGCAGGAGGATTTCACGCTGTGTATACCAAGGGCGCCATTTCCTTGATGCATAACTTTCTTGCCTGTTCACCGAGAACTGCGCTTGAAGTGCAGGTAGTGCTCAAGGATCAGCACTGGCTCTGGCGGTATGGAAAAGCCGAGGGGGTGGAATCCCCGGTATTTGAAATGGGTTCAGTAGGCAAAACCTTCACTGCAACGCTGCTGGCACTTTTGGTTGAGCGCAGGCAGGTAAGTCTGCTGGACACGGTTGCAAACTATCACCCACAGCTGCCATGGGCTAAACACGTAACTTTGGAGCAGCTTGCCAGTCATACATCCGGGCTTCCGGCTAACCCCTTCAGCCAGTGGCGGTTGATGCTCCAAGGACGGAAGTTGGCCGAAGCATTTCAGGAAGATGATCTCATTGTCTTCCTCCAGCAGTTGCCGCCGGTCTTGAAAGGGGCGGGAAAAGCGCGCTATTCCAACGTCGGAATGGCCCTGCTGGGGCGTATTTTAGGTGATGTTTGCGGGCAATCATACGGTGCGGCCGTGAAGGAGGGGATTTTGCAGCCACTCGGAATGCACGATACCCATCTTGATCCTGAGCGCTATGATGCCAGGCGCTTGATGCAGGGACATGATACCCGCGGCCGTCCGGTGCCGCCCTTTTCCTGGAAAGGCATGGAAGCAGCTGGTCTCTGGCGTTCCACAGGTGATGACATGATGACTTTTATGCGGGCTCAAATGGGTTTTCATGGCAGCCCGTGGGATTCGCTTGCCAATTTGAACACTCAGCCGCGAGCGAAAATCAAAATAATGAAGGGCACACAGATCGGTCTTGGTTGGATGCTGACTGATTTCGAACAATGGGGTCGAGTGGCATGGCACGGTGGAGGTACTTTTGGTCATCAAAGCATGGCGGCTTGGTCATTGGACAGGTCTGCCGCAGTAGTCGTTCTGACGGACCGTATGCCTCCATGGTGGCACCA
>SKZX01000351.1 GCA_007127175.1 Desulfobacterales bacterium | reverse complement strand
TATTATAATGAAAGTGAAAAAATATGCAAACCAATAAACAGTTCAGGCTGTTGACACGAAGCGACCTGGATGGCCTCGTATGTGCGGTATTGCTGAAACACCTGAACCTGACTGATGAGATTGTTCTTATCGACTCCCCTGGATCGGTGTCGGCCGGAAAAGTGGATGTCAAACCGGATGACATCATTGCCAACCTGCCATACGTCCCGGGTGCGCATCTCTGTTTTGACCACCACGTTTCAGAAACCATCCGGAACCGCCCTGCTCCCGGTTATATCATCGACCCGGACGCCCCGTCCGCAGCAAGGGTTGTTTACGAGTATTATGGCGGAAAAAATACATTCCCGGAATTTTTCGATGATATCATGGCGGCTGTGGACAAGGCGGATTCCGGTGATTTTTCCCAAAGGGACATCCTTTATCCGTCCGGGTGGCCGCTTTTGAATTTCCTGGTGGACAAGCGCACCCGCATCGAGGAATGGGGAAAATTCGCCATAACTGAAACCGATTTCAAAATACAGCTCATCGACCTGATGGGGACGATGGGCATCAATGAAATCATGAAAACCGCGGATGTCCGGCATCGCAGTGACATCTATTTCCAGTATGAGGACAAGTACAAGCGCCTGTTGACCGATACGGTCGAAATTTACGACAATATTGCGGTGTTTGATTTAAGGAAATGCCGCCGGATCTATCCGGGCAACCGCTTTGTCATTTACGCCCTGTATCCTGCGTGCAATGTGTCTATTCAGATCAAGCAGGAAAAGGATGACCGGGTCATCACTTTTTCAGTGGGTAAATCCATCATCAACAGGACGTCCAATGTCAATATCGGGGAATTGATGTTTGCCTATGGCGGCGGCGGCCACCGGGCGGCCGGGGCCTGCCATGTGAAAAACGAGGATGCGGGGCGGGTCTTTAAAGAGATTCTTGATCAATTGAAGGCGTAAAGGCGGCGTCATGTCACAGTAAACGTTCAGAGGCAAGGCGCGTTTCATCCAGAGAAATGAAGTCCCGGCTTTGGCGTGATATAATTTCCCTGGATGAAACGCGATGCTGATATTGGGCCCTTTGCCAAGCCATCAAAGCTGATATATCATGGCGCCCCATGTCAACCCCGCACCCAATGCCGCAAACAGCACTTTGCTCCCCTTTCCGATCAGCCCCATCTCGATGGCCTCGTCAAGGGCAATGGGAATGCTTCCGGCGGTGGTGTTGCCGTATCGCTGGATGTTGTGAAACATCTTTTTTTCATCGAGGCCCATGGCCTGCTGAAACACCTGGTTGATCCGCAGGTTTGCCTGGTGGGGAATGACCAGGTCGATATCGTCAATGCCCAGCCCCGCCTTCTCCAGAACGACCTTTGATACCTGGGGGAGCCGGGTGATGGCGAGTTTAAACACGTTTCGGCCGTCCATGGTGGGATAGTGCCGGCCTTCTTCCATCATACCGGCGGTTAAGCGGGGGTTGAGGCGGGATGCCGGCGCTTCCACCATGAGGGCATCGGCATATTTTCCCTGGGCATGCACCGAACACGCCAGAAGACCCGTTTTTTCGTTTGCTTCTTCCCCCTCAATGCAGATGGCGCCTGCACCGTCGCCAAAAATGACGGTCACATCCCTGCCTTTGGTCGACCGGTCCAGGCCCGTGGAATGGACTTCCGAGCCGACAAAAAGCACCTTGTTCGCATACCCGCTTTTTATGTAGGCATCGGCAGTCATCATCCCGTAAAGAAAACCCGTGCACTGCTGCCGGATATCAAGCGCCGGCGTGTCTTTGAGGCCAAGCTTGTGCTGAAGAAGGCAGCCTGACCCCGGAAAATAAATATCAGGGCTCAATGTGGCAAAAATGATCATGTCAAGGTCTTCAGGTGTCCAACCAGCCCGGTCCAATGCAATTCGGGCGGCCTCAAGGCCAAGGTCCGATGCCCCGACCTCGCCTGCTTCATCGATCCATCGCCGCTCCTGGATACCGGTTCGCTGTTGAATCCACTCATCGCTGGTATCCATCCATTGGGTCAATTCATCGTTTGTAACGACACGATCGGGCAGGAATCGTCCTGTCGACCTGATCATTGATTGTTTCATTAAAAGCTCCTGGTTTTTTATTTTTATTGTTGCCCCAGCTCGTTCAGGGCAATCCATAAAGCACGTAGATAGGGTGCAAGGTCAACTTCAACGTCACCAGTCCGGTGCGTCAGCGATGTCGACCCAATGAATCTGGCGGATTGTGAGGGAATGAAAGTGCGCTTGTCTGTCAGGATTCGGCGCCCTGCATTTTGCTGACGTTTTTTGCTACCGGCCCCCGTTGACTTTCTTCGATTTCAAACGATACGGTCTCGCCCTCAGAAAGTGTTTTGAACCCGGGTTGGTTAATGGATGAATAATGAACAAAAATTTCGCGCCCTTCTTCCTGCCGGATAAAACCATACCCTTTTTTGTCATTGAACCACTTGACTGTTCCGTTTGCCAAAACTGAACCTCCTCTTGTTTTTAATACATTCGACAAACTGCGGTTTTAACGTTTCCAGCCATGTTGCCCCTTATGCGCTATTGCGCTTCCGGGAGCATTATTTCAACAGCGTATTTCTGTTTTAAGGACTCAATATAAGGCTGCAACCGGCTTGCAACCTCTTGCCGCCTGATTTCATCTTTGACGTCGTCTTTAACGTCTTCAAGGGTTTTAATTTCTTCTGCCTGGTGATCTTCAACCTTTATTATATGAAAACCAAACCGGGTTTCAACAATATCGCTGACCTCGCCGACCTCAAGGGAAAATGCGGCTTTTTCAAAGGGCTCAACCATCTGGCCCCTGCTGAAATAGCCAAGATCCCCGCCGTTTTGCCCGCTTGGGCAATCGGAATGCATGTTGGCCAATTCCTCGAAATCTTCCCCATCCTTGATGGCCTGCATGATCTCCTCGATTTTTTCCCTTCCGCCGGATTCATGACGGACAAGAATGTGCCTGGCCTTTACCTGCTCCGGAACCCTGAAACTCTCGATTTTATCATTGTAAAAGGATTGCACCGCATCATCGGATACATTTACTTTTGATGCCAGCTCCTGTTCGATCAGTGCTTCAATGGTCATGTTGCTGCCGATTTCGCGTCTCAGAAAATCAAGGGTATAGCCCATTTCCGTGATTCTTTGTTCAAACCCTGCAGCATCGGGGAAATTATCCCTGATCGTGTCAATCTCGGTTTCAATAGCCGCAGGGTCGATTTCAATACCCATGGTTATGCTTTCCTGCAGGAGCAGCTCTTTTTCAATAAGGGATTCCAGAATGATTTTCTTCAGCTCATCGAGCTGCTGATCCTCCAACCGGAAACCCATTTCATAATAGCTGTTTTTGACCATGTCGACGTTCAATTGAAATTCTTCCAAGGGAATCTTCTTGTCATTAACGATGGCAACATAGTCAAGGGTTTCAGGACTTTTCGACTCACCGGGACTGTCATGACCCGGTATCCCGTCTGCTGCTGCTGATGAAACAAACAGGATAAGCGCTGAAACAAGCAGCAAAAAAGCTTTGGCAGGCATGTTTTTAAAAATAGTTATTGAATGCAAGCGGATTTCTCCTTAAACAAGGTCGGTTGTGAACGTCAGGTCTTTGCCAATAATATTTCGCATTGGTTTCTGACGGTAAGATAAAACAGCATGAAATTTCGGGAGTCTGAGTCTGATGGAAGGATAAGCGGTTGAAGAATGCAAGGCTATACTCTTTTTAATGCTGAAGCTGTTCCTGACGGCAAGCAAAACTGTTTTTTTT
>SKZX01000246.1 GCA_007127175.1 Desulfobacterales bacterium | reverse complement strand
GGTGGACTGGGTGGACTGGATGGACTGGGTGGACTGGATGGACTGGATGGACAGAATGGACTGGGTGGACCTACTAAACCAAGAGGGTATCGTGGACGGCGCGGGCTGAATGGACAACCTTGAATTGTACCGTAGTAATTCCTGGCAGCAATACACCTCTGCAAGGCAGTAAAAACCAATCACTGGGGGCTTCGGTCCATCAAGTCCACCAAGTCCATTAAGTCCACTGTCCACTGTCCACCAAGTCCACTGTCCATTAAGTCCATCAAGTCCATTAAGCCCACTGAGTCCATAATTCCACCGCCCCCCAAGCCCACCGCCCACCCCACCAGAACCTTCCCATCAAAGAATATACCTTCCCGGCACCGGCGTTACCCTGGGCATGGGGCCCAGCGGGCTCTCATCCACCAGGAGGCGGCAGCCGTAAGTGTCCTCCAGGGTCTGGTAGGTCAGGACATCACCCGGCTCACCATAAGCCACCAGCTTTCCCCTCTGCAGCAGCATGAGGGCGTCCGCATACAAGGCAGCGAGGTTGATATCGTGGGACACCATCACCACGGTGATGCCTTTTTCCGCCTTCATTTTTTCCATCAGGTCCATCACCCGTAACTGGTGGGCAATATCCAGCGATGCCGTGGGTTCGTCCAGAAGGATGATTTCCGGCGCCTGACAAATGGCCCGGGCAATGAACACCCGCTGGCGCTCCCCGCCGCTCAGCTGATCAATGCGGCGGCCCGCCAGGTGATCGACCTCGGTGAACGCCATGGCCTGCCGTGCAAGCTCCCGGTCCTCTCCGGACTCAATCCCAAAGGCGCCCAGGTGGGGCGCCCTGCCGAAGAGCACCGCATCGGATACGAAAAAAGGGAAATCCATGGCCGTCTGCTGGGGTACGTAGGCAATGCGCCGGGCGATGGCCCTGCGGGAATATGCCCGAAGCGGCTCCCCCATGATATCCACACGGCCCTGGCCGGGGCGGATCAAGCCTGCAATGATTTTAACAAGCGTGGTCTTTCCCGAACCGTTCGGCCCGATGATGATGAAAAAAGATCCCCCGGCAATGTTAAAATCGAGCCCCCTGAGCACGTGGGTGCCGTCGGGATAGGCATAGGCCAGGTTTTCCACGGAAATCGCAGGTTTCATGAGCTGGAGCGCCTCAGCAGGTAAATAAACAACGGTGCGCCCACCATGGCGGTGATGACGCCCACCGGCATTTCACCGTGGCGGGGCAGGATTCTGGCCAGAAGGTCGCACAGCACCATGTAGCCGGCGCCGCCGAAAATACAAGCGGGTACAAGTTCCCGGTGGTCCGGGCCCAGCAGCAGGCGCAGCAGGTGCGGCACAACCAGCCCGACAAAGGCGATCAGGCCCACCTGGGCGACCGTCGTGGATACCATGAAAGACGTCAATATCAGCAGGCCGACGGTCGTCAGGCGCACGTTGACCCCCATGGAATGGGCCATGTCCCGCCCCATGAGCAGCAGGTTCATGGCATGGGAGACCCTGAAAACGATTAAAAAGCAAGGCAGCACGGCGATGGCGAGCCAGGTGATCTCCCTGGGACCTGCCGACGACAGGTCCCCCATGAGCCAGAACATGATATTATGCAGCCGGGCATCCATGGTCAGGGAAATCAGAAACATGATGACCGCGCTGCAGAATGCGTTGACCATGACCCCGGACAGGAGCAGGGACTCCTTTTTCATCATCGTTGCCCCGGAAACGATCCCCAGGACAATAAAAAGGGTGGTCATGCCGCCGGCAAACGCCAGGATCCAGGACCCGGCCAGGCCGGTCAGGCCGATCATGATGCCGATGATGGCGCCGATGGCCGCACCGCCGGATATGCCCAGGATGTATGGTTCCGCCAGGGGGTTTCGAAGCAGCGCCTGGAAAACCAGCCCACCCAGCGAGAGCACAGCGCCCACCAACGCCGCCAGGAGCACCCGGGGGAGCCGGATCTTCCATATAATGGAATGGAGAGGGCTGCCGGGATCGTTCAAGGCGCTGACGCTTTCCTTTATTGCGACCCACCCGGCCCCGGAGGACCCCATGGAAACCCCCAGGAGCATCGCTCCCCCCAGGAAAACAAGCATTATACCGGTGACCAGAAAAATGCGTTTGACGACTGCAGGCAGCATCATATCGCTTCGTGCCCTGAAAAATTAATCATCTTGTTCAAAGCGCCGCGGATGGAGCAGCGCTGCCAGCTCCTCGAGCCCATGGACAAGCCGTGGGGACGGACGGTCATACAGGTCGGAGTCCACCATGTGGATGCGGTTATTTCGTACGGCGGGAATATTCTCCCACCGGCGCCACTCCCGCAGGACTTCATCAAAAACCTTGTACCGCTCCATGGACGTCAGGACCATGACGTCCGGCGCCAGGGTAATGACCTCCTCCCTGGAAAACGCCGGGTACCCCGACAGGTGGCCGGCCGCATTGACCCCCCCGGCCCGCTCGATGAGCTCATGGATAAAGGTGCCTGAACCGGCGGAAACAATGGGCGCAACACCGATCTGAAAAAAAACCGTGGGTTTTTCATGCACCCCGGCCACGATCTTTTCCACCCTTTCCAGACGCTCATTCATATCCGCAATCACACGGGCTGCGGCATCTTCGGCCTCCAGCAGGCCCCCGATGTCATGGATGGAGCGGATCACGGCATCGATTTCCATGGGGTGTATTGCAAACACGGGTATACCCATGGCTTCAATACGGCGAACCACCTGGATGGGGTTGCCGTCCTTGATGGCGATGCACAGGTCCGGGGCCAGGGAAACGATTTTTTCGATATCCAGGTGGACGTAGGACCCCACCCGGGGAAGGCGGTCAGCCGCCTCCGGGTAATTGCTGAACCGGGTGACGCCCACCAGGCGGTCATGGCGGTTTAACGCAAATACGATTTCCGTGATGGATGGCGCAAGGGCAACCACCCGTTGGGGCGATGCCGGCACCTGGACGGTCTTGCCATCATGATCGGTCACCACCCTTGTTTCAACCGCTATTGCGGCGGTAAAAAGCAGCAGGACCACCGGCACGCACAAAAGGGCGAAAAAACACCTTGAAATATATTTTCTACCTGTTTTCCGGCAATACATCTCAGATTCAAATCCTTCGGCTGTTTCCGTTCTTGAAGTATTTTTTCAGAATTCCGGTAACAATATCACAGCCCCGGCGAAGTTCCACCCCTTTTTTCGGATGGCCGACCGCGTTTCAGGACGCACCCGTTTATATTGACGGCGCAAAAGGGGATATTTGCCAATGCCCGGTACAACATCTTGACCCTTTATCATTTTATTGATAGTAATCTATTGGCGCACTCGGAAAAGCCCGTTTTCGATGCCTTCCAATTCAATTGTTGACCGGAAGCCGCACACATCCGGGGAATCGGCTTTGCAACGCATCCATCAGTCAGATTGGAGGAAAATGTACCGGGAAAACTACATCAACTCACTGCGCACCGAGATGGTGGACATGGTGAGGGTTTACCTCTCCCCTGTCGCCCTGAAATACGGCTACAGTGATGTCCCCCTTGAAACCACCATCAAGTGGCGCCCCATGGTTCTCATTCTCGGAAACTACTCCTCCGGCAAATCAACCCTGATCAACGAATTCCTGGGGGCGGACATTCAGGCGGTCGGCCAAGCCCCCACAGATGATTCCTTTACAATCATCACCTGGGACGAATCCGCGCCCCCGGACAGGCCTATTGAGACCACAGAAGTTCGAGACGGCAAATTCCTGCTCAATGATCCCGAGTACCCCTTTGAAATCCTCAAAAAACACGGCCAGCGCTTTGCCTCCCACTTTCGGCTGAAAAAGGTCAACTCCCCGTTTCTCCGCAACCTGGCACTCATCGATACCCCGGGAATGCTGGACAGCATCACCGAAAGGGATCGGGGGTACAACTATCAGGATGTTATCGGCGACCTGGCCCAGTTGGCCGACCTGGTGCTGGTCCTTTTTGACCCGCACAAGGCCGGGACCGTTCGGGAATCCCACACCAGTTTAAGAGAAACCATTTCCGCCCGCACCTTTGAGGACAGAGTGCTTTTCGTGTTGAACCGCATTGACGAATGCACATCCCTTGCCGATCTCCTGCAGGTTTACGGGACCTTGTGCTGGAATCTTTCGCAGATCACCGGCAGAAAAGACATCCCCACGATCAACCTGACCTATTCGCTCCGGGCGGCAACGGTTGCCCAGGCCCGGGACCCTGAAGCCTCCAGCTTCCTTTACCATCTCCAGAACCAGCGCAAAATGCTCAAAAGATCCGTCCTGGAAGCGCCCCAGCGGCGCCTGGACAACCTTGCCACCTTCATTGAAACCCACTCTGAGAGGCTCGACCATTTCCTTGAGGCGATGATCAACTACCGGATGCGGCTTCGCAAGCGGCGATTCAGGCTATGGGCCGCCGGTACGGTGGCGGGCCTTCTTCTGGGCGGCCTTGCCGCGGTATGGGCCAGTCAGTGGGGCGGGTTCGGAAACCTCCTGGACCTGCCGGTATTGGGCATTGGTTTAACAGCTTTCCTGCTTTCCATGGCCATATGGAAGATTCTGCCCATACGAATCATGGCACGGCTGTACCACAGAAAGCAGATGCGCCACATCGACCAGTTGATCCCCCTTGGCAACCAGACCCGAAAGGACAGTTGGCAGGCGGTGCGCGGACTGGTTGCGGACTACCTGGCCCGGACCAAGGGTGCTTTTTCCCTGGCCGAGGTCAAAAGCGAATACAAATCCATCCATAAAGTGTGTATCGAAGGCACCCGGGAAGTCCGTGTCGCCCTGAACGAGGTGTCCGACATCCTGAAAGACGGTCAATACGAAAAAGAAATCCCCGACGCTGAAGACGAATAATGCCACGCCGCATCACCGAAGTCTTGCCGCAGAAGAAAAAAAGCAGACGCTTCAATGTTTTTATAGACGGTGAATATGCCTTTTCACTGTCTTCCCGGCTGGCGGCCGCCATTCAGGCGGGCGGCACCTTGAGCGAACAGCAGGAAGGCGCGCTTAAACGCGAAGATGAAATTGAACGCGCATTTGATGCATCCCTGAACTATTTGAAATACAGGCCCAGAAGCAGGGTTGAAACGTCCCGGCACCTCGAGGGAAAAGGTTTTGAAAAGGCGGCCATCGAAACCGCCTTGAAGCGCCTTGAGCACTATGCCTATATTGACGACTTTGAATTTGCGCGGTTCTGGGTGGAAAGCCGGACAAGGAACCGGCCGCGCGGCCTTTTCGCCCTGAAATACGAACTCAGGGAAAAAGGTATAGAAAAGCATGTGATCGAAAAAACCCTTGCCGGCTTCGATGAACACGCGCCTGCATGGCAGGCCGTGGCAAAAAAGCTTTCCGGCTGGTCGACGCTTCCGGATCACGAACTGAAGGGTAAAATATACAGCTTCCTCAAACAGCGGGGCTTTGCCTTTGAGACCTGCGAAGACATATGGAACCGGGCCCGGGAAAAAATAAAAGATGAAATACTCCGGTAAACGGCTTTTCCCTACTTCTTCCTTTTTCCGCTGTTTCCTTTTGCGAGCACCTCTGCAACAGCCATATAGTCACGGCTGCCGTTGCAGCTTCTCCTGAAAAACACCACGGGCTTTCCTGCATCGGAACTGGCCGCAATGGCCGTGTTTACCCGGATGGGGGTTTCAAAAACATACCGGCTGTAGCGCTCATCCGAGTGAAGCCGTTCCAGGATATCCCGCCCCACGCGGGTCCGGCGCTCGAAAAAGGTCGGCACGATGCCCGCAACCTTCAAACCGGGGTTTATGTCCTCTTTGACCGCTTCGATCGTGTCAAAAAGCGCTTCCAGGGCCCTGTATGCATAGGGGTGCGTCTGGCACGGCACCAGGACTTCTTCTGCCATGGCAAACACATTTATGGTCAGCAGCGAGAGGCTGGGAGGCGTGTCAATAAATACGAAATCGTAATTGCCGACAACCCCTGCAACCGATTCTTTTAACCGGTTTTCACGCCCCTCCTCGTCCACGAGTTCGATTTCCGCGCCGGAAAGATCGGGATGGGACGGCAGCAGGTGCAGATTTTCCCAGGGGGTCTGAATGATGGCCGCCGCCGGGTCATGGATTCCCGGTTCGCTGATCAGGTCATAGACATTGGTCATCCCCTCCCGGATCTGGACGCCCAGGCCAGCGGTCGCATTGTGCTGGGGGTCCATATCCACGACGAGCACTTTTTTGCCCATGGCGGACATGGCCGCCCCAAGATTGACGACCATGGCGGTCTTTCCCACACCGCCTTTTTCATTGGCCACCGCCAAAAGCCTCGTTTTTTTCGCAGGCATGCATCATCCTCCTTGTTTTGGTTTGCTTTTTCCCGGTGTCTGTAGACGCCTTGGCCGTTTAAAGGGTTTCTTCGACCTTGCGCATACCGCGCCTGACTGCGGCCAGCCTGGCCTGGATATCACCGATGGCGCTGATTGCCTTGATTTTTTCTTCCGGCTTTTCGTCGGCTATTCGCTTGAGTTTCAGCAGATCGGCGTGATATCCGGTAAACCGGCTGGTCATCTGAAGCATCATGTCCTCTGAAATGCTTTCGATCAGTTTGAAAAAATACTGAAACTTTATATTCTCCCGGTAATTTTTGAAATAAAACACCAGGGACGCCTCGGTTTCCTTTTTCATTCGCCGCATGCCGGCCTTAAGCGCAGGCATATCCCTGTCTTCAGGGCTTTTATAACGTTTGAACAGTTTTTGCACAGCACTGGTGAAACGGTAAAAGCCGAGCTTCATGAACGCCTCGGTCTTGAGGGTGCCCGTGTAGTCAAGGGTCGCCGCCGCCGACGGTATGGATAAACCGCTATTTTTCTTTACAGTCGACAAATCGATGGCTATCGATGCTGCGCTGCCTTCAGCCCGGTTATTGCCGCCGTTTGAACGGCTGAAACCGTCCTGCCCGACCGCCGCGATCATCTTCCGGTACGGGGCGCCAAGGGATTCGAAATACTTCACGATTTCGCCCTCCCGGGTTTTGATGAACCCGATCATGGACGGATTGACATTTTCAGCCATGTAGCGGTCCAGGTCCTGCTTGAACGCCTGGAATACGGCAAACAGGGCGTCCGAAAAATCCCCTTTCTCCAGCAGGGGCCGGAAGGGGTCAAGGGACACCTGGTAGCCCCGGACGAATTCCACGATTCCCGGTACCAGATCGCCGTGGCGGATATCAAAAAACTTGTCCATCTCGGCTTTAATTTCTTTTTTCAATTGAGAAACCGCCCCCTCCATGGCCGTTTGGATCATGGCGCGAACATGTTGTGCTTCCTCCTGGGCCTTCCCCGCCTTGTCAAGCAAACCCGCAGCGGCTGCACGGTCGGCAGCGAGCACGCCCCGGCTGAAATCCAGCCATTTCCCAAAATCCGCTATAATCGCGTTCAGGCAGTGCGCCTGGCTTTTGAGCAGGATGGAAAAACGCTGTTCGGTGATCATTTTTCGAAAATCCCGGTGGAATCGCGCTTCCTCGGACCTGGAAAAAGAAACCAGCGTGCTGTCTGTTTCCCATTGCGAAAGGCGCATGCGGTCTTTATCCCCAATGGCTTCGGGTTCCGCCGAAAAGAGGGAAAACAGGGAAGAAAATACATAAATGGACGGATCATCGATAATAAAAGAGAGTTCTTCACGCACCTTTTCGGCAACCCGGTTCAGATCATCCAAAGATTCATGCTCGTTGAAATCCGCATTCACAACAAACAGGACGTGATTCATCCCGGCCATGTTCCGGATCATGGTGAGAAATTTGATATCCGCCTGCCGGAGACCGGTCCGACTGCTGATGATGTATACCACGAGGTCTGCCGTATGCAGGTAATCCTGTATCATGGCAAGATGAAGGGGGTTTGGCGCATCACTGCCCTGGCAGTCCGCGATTTCGATATTGCGCTCAAGCCCGGGGGTGTCGATTTCCAGCTTGAGGTCCCTGAGGTAGGCGGAAAGGTATTCAGACCCTGAAAAGTCGCGGTGCCGTCCGAAATCTTCGCCTTCATAACTGACAACGCCTTGATCTTCCGAAACGATGCCCCTGACATCCGCATAACCCCTGAGGAATGCACCCAGGAGCACATGGTCCATGTTCCGGGTGTCATTGCTCAACAGGTATTTTGATTCAAGGTTTTCCAGTGCATTTTGCAGCCAGGAACGGTCTTCGGAATCGCGAATGTCAAACGGCTCCTGTTTCGGGCGTACGCCCGCGGTAAAAAAAATACGCAGGGACTGGGCAATCTCCGCATTGATGTCGTCCCATGACTTGAAGTGAAGCATAGCTCTGAGCTGCCCGGCAGCACGAACCTTGGTCACGATGGACGTAATGACGCCGGCCCCCCGTTTCAGATAATCGCCGGATAAAAGGCTGTTGATGAAGGTGCTTTTTCCGGATTTGATGGTCCCGACAACAGCCATCCGCAGGCGGTCGTCTTCCAGACGGTTTGCACAGGCTTCAGCAGCCGCCGCCCACTCGCTGATCATGCCGCTCGATGGGGTGGGGGCGGATTTCCCGGCGGCATCGACAAGTTCCCGTACTTCTTCGACGATCGTTACGAGTTGGGTTTTTACGGACGATTCGGTCATATATTCCAAAGAGACGGTTAAATATTCAAGACACAAACGCCAACCATGAGCCATTAAACATTGGAAATATTTTTTATTGCATTAAGCGCCCCGGTTGTCAAAAAGAAATCGCGGTCTATACCTCCCAGGGGACAGACTTCCAGTCTGTCTCCCGGGTCGACGCCAATACCCTGGTGCACAGGCCCCCAGTCTGTCTCCCGGCGTTTGGGCATTTTTCGCCTTTTCAGGTTACACCGGTCATCCCCGGAGGGGATACATAATATAGCCGGTGGTTTCAACCACCGGTAGGTAATTGACCCAATAAAAACAGAGTCCTGAAGGGACGACATAAAATATATGTCGTCCCTTCGGGACTCTGTGCTTTTTAATGCCCATGCATACCGGCGGTTGAAACCGCCGGCTATACGCTCATGCCACGGCGGGGCATATAAAAAACACTCAGCGAGAATTGCAGCAAAAGCCCCTTGTATGGATTCCTCGCCTGCGATATATTTTTGACAGAGCCGCAACCACCCACATAAAGGCATTAAATCCCATGGACAGAAAAAAGACCAAACCAGGCCATCTATCAACCCTGCGCAAGGATGCCGTCTCCATATTTGCCGCGGGTGTCGATGCGGTCAAAGGCGACAAGGCTGTTTTTCGGCATTGCCGGATGGCCGGATCAGTATTTCACGCATGCGACCTTTCTTTTGACCTGAACCGGTTTGACCGGGTTTTCGTTGCGGGCGCCGGAAAAGCGAGTGCCCCAATGGCCCATGCCGTTGAAAAACTGCTTGGTGAGCGCATATCAGAAGGCGTCATAAGCGTAAAACACGGCCATGGCATGCCGCTTGAAAAAATACGCACCATCGAGGCGGGCCATCCGGTTTTTGACGCCGCGAGCGTGGGCGCTGCCGAAGAAATCCTGTCCACACTCACGTCTGCAGGCCCGGATGACCTTGTCATTTTTCTGCTCTCCGGCGGCGGGTCCGCACTCCTGGCGATGCCCGCACCGCCCGTAACCCTTGCTGAAAAACAGGCCGCCATACAAGAACTGCTCACCTGCGGGGCGGACATCCATGCCATCAATACCATTCGCAAGCACATCTCCGCCGTGAAAGGCGGCCGGCTTGCGCGCGCAGCGCATCCCGCGGCCCTCCTGACCCTGATCATCTCCGATGTCGTGGGGGACAGCCTCGATATCATCGGTTCCGGCCCCACCGTGCCCGATTCGGGCACGTATGCCGACTGCATGCAGATCATCAGGCATCACGAGCTTTCGGGCAAACTTCCTCAAAGCATTCTTTCGATGCTCGAAAAAGGTGCAGCCGGCAACCTGCCCGAAACACCGCGGCCGGACGATCCCGCATTCTCAGAATCTTACGCCCGGATTATCGCCGCCAACGGCACGGCCCTCAAAGCCGCCCGCGCAAAAGCGGCGGCACTGGGGTACCATGCCACTGTGCTGTCTTCCATGATTGAAGGGGACACCCGGGCCGCTGCACACTTTCTCTCCGCCATTGCAAAAGAGATCAAAAAATCCGGCAACCCGGTCCCGCCGCCCGCGTGCATCCTCTCAGGCGGAGAAACCACCGTCATGGTCAAGGGCAGCGGAAAAGGCGGCAGGAGCCAGGAATTTGCACTGGCCGCCGCCTTTGAAATAGAAGGCATGGAAAAAACGGTGGTGCTGTGCGGGGGCACGGACGGCACGGACGGCCCCACGGATGCCGCCGGTGGGCTCGTGGACGGGCATACCATCGGCAGGGCCGCGGCCAGGGGCCTCGATGCCGCATCATACCTCGAAAACAACGATGCCTATCATCTTCTGGAAAAAACCGGCGACCTTCTCATCACCGGCCCCACCGGCACCAATGTCATGGACCTTCGCGTCTTTCTCGTGGGACAATCTCCCTGAAGGGTATTACAGGCCCTTGAGCAACTCCCGGGCCATGTTGTGCCAGTAAGGGTGAGCGTCCATCTGGAGCGCTTCTTCAAGCAATTGTTTGGCTTCCGGATCATGGCGCCGGCCCCGCTTCCCCTTCAGCAGTTCTGCCAGATAGATCCGTCCCTCGATGACTTTGTCAAAGTACTCGGTCTTCTGAAATTCGCGATAGAATTCTTCGGATTTGCTGATATCCCGGAAAGGCCATGGCACGACCTGCCAGAAACGGCCGAGGGAAAGGATAGCGGCACCGTTTTCAAAATACCGGTCCAGTTCATAGGCTTTTTCGAAGCTCGACTGGGTCTTGTCCTTCAACCCCTCCCGAAGGGCTGTGATAATACCCACGCCATCCGAGTAAATGCCGACATTGATCCCGTAGTACAAGTGCCCGCCGGGGTGTTCAGGGTTCAGATCAATGGCCTTCTGGGCATAAGCCATCCCCTTTTGGCCATATTCACGGCAAACATCTTCAAACCCCTCGATGCCCAGGCGCTGATGCTCCATGCCGTATTCCCTGATCGACCGGGCGAGCTTCCAATACGCCTCAAAATGTTCGGGGTCTTCGGCAATAACCGCCTTGTAGAGGTCGATGGCCTGTTTATAGTTGTCCAGCCCGCCCGCACGATAATACGCATCTGCCTTCTCGATGAGCGCATCATGCGAATCGGCTTCACCGAATGCCGTTCCCGCTGATATGGTCAGAAATGCTACAAGCATTGTCAGCAGACAAATACACTTTTTCATCGAACCCCTCCTTGACGAGCATTGTGCTGTTAATGGAAAAGAATACAGGAAACAGACATGTGCCTGCGCAGGCACCTATTATATAACAGAGACACTGTTTATCAATTAAAAATATGTTCAATGCCTGGAAAAGTATTAAATGATCAGGGATTCAGGCTTCCAGCTTCCGCCTCTTCCCCCGGCCCGCTTTGTTCCATATCCTGCACAACCCCTTCGGACGCCTCGGATTCCGAAGCGTTTTTCACCCTGCGAGCCTTCGAGGGGGAGCCGCCGGCGTCGCTGACAACGACCTGCCCGTTCTTTGCCAGGTACATGGGGGGGGCGGTACCGTCTTTGCCGGTGCCGAACCAGATCGTGCGATGGGGGAACGGTATTTCAATGCCGCGTTCGTCAAACACACGTTTCATGCGCTCCAGAAAAACACGCCGTATGGCAAACTGTCGCATGGGGCGGGTTTTCATACGGACGCGGATCTCCACCGCAGAATCGCTTAAGTTGTTCATGCCGAAAACCTCCAGGTCGCCCGTTATATCAGGCCCCCAAGTGGGGTCCTGCCGCAGGCTGACCGCAACGTCCTGGAGGGCCTGGACCACGTCGTTATAATTTTCCCGGTAGGCGACCCCCGCATCGATGAGCGCGTAGCCATAGTCGCGGTTATAGTTGGTGACCGTTGTCACATCGCCAAAAGGAATCACGTGAACGGTTCCGGCAAGGTCCCTGAGCGTTAGGGTTCGAACGGTCAGGCGTTCCACGGTACCGCTGTGGCCGCCGGCTTCCACCCAGTCCCCGACGGAAATAGCGTCTTCAATGAGGATAAACGCACCTGTGATGACGTCCCGCACCAGGGTTTGCGCCCCAAAACCGACGGCCAGGCCGATAACGCCGGCACCGGCCAGCAGCGGGCCGATGTTGATGCCGATTTGAGACAGCACCAGCATCGACGCAATGACCACCAGCGTTATGCGAACGATATTTTTCATCAACGGCAGCAGCGTGAGCTTCCGGGTGCTCCCCCCTTCAGCCGCTTCCCTGGCCAGCGAGCGCTCGATCACCGCGCTCACGATCTCCCATAGCAGAAATGCCCCTGCGATGATCAGAAACAGCGTTGCCAACTCTCCGATAATAAGGCCCCCGGCCGGGGAGAAAAGCCAGCCGAGCGCACCCAGTCCCCATGCCTCCAGTATGGAAAACACCGCAATGATATAGACAACCCCCCTGATGGTGCTTCTGAAAAAGGGTTTGTAACGGTCCGCGCGCGCTTCAAGCCCGGGGAAGTTGTTTTTCAGGTCTTCGGCGATGTGAAAAAGCCTTTCCACACCATGATCTGCCAGGCGCAGCAGCAAACTGGCAACAGCTGCGGCCACAAGCGTCATGGCAAGCCCGGACACGAGAAACACCATGCCCCCTTCCACCTCGAGGGCCCAGGTCAAAAAAGTGCCAATGATTACAACAATCGCAACAATGTGCCATAAATCAGAAAAACGGCGTCTGAACCCGCTGACAATCCTTTTTTCCTGTAGCGGCTCAATGGTTTGTTTTTCAGCGCTCTTTTCCCTGGTTATTTCCGATTCAATGGCCGCCTCCCGATCTCTTCGCAGCCACGCGGCAACATCATTTCTATTCTGCATGACCAGGATCAGCAGCATTGCGGTTACGGCCAACCCCAGCAATTTCATTAAAAAAGTGTAAAGGCCCGCAGGAATGCCCATGAGGAATGCGGCCTCCAGTATGAAGTAGCCGTAAGCGCCAAGCAGGACCACCCGACGAATCCATATGTAGAAGTAATGGACCGATTCATCGCCGACCGGCAGCAGACGAAGGGCCGGCGCATCGATTGTCAGTACAAGGCGCGATACTGCAAGAATAACGCGTGCGACGACCCCCGCGTTGACCAAGGTCAATACGATCAGGCGGGTTTCATGACGGGGGTCGGTAAGGGGCAGTACCGCATATGCCACCGCTGCAAATACCACCACAGGGACAATGTCGATGATTGTTCGCAGGACCAATAAAAAAGCCCTGGCCCAAACAGCATCAGATTCCCGGTCCCTGGCCCGCGAGCGAAGCCCCCCCAATAGCCGGGAGGCAATCCATCCGCCGACTATACCGGCGACCAGCACCAGCAGCACTTTTCCCGACATCTCGCCCCAGGTGGCAAGGGTCTCCGGATCCTGCGCCCGGACGAACAGTTCCCTGACCAGTTCCGGTACCAAAAGAAGGCCCTGCCCTGCTTCAGACAACAGTTCGGTTATGTCCTGAATGTGGCCGGATACGGCGGCAAGAAAGCGTCCACCGGCCCCCCCGGCATCCACGGGGGCATCGCTCAATTCGC
>SKZX01000189.1 GCA_007127175.1 Desulfobacterales bacterium | reverse complement strand
TGAAAAGGCCCCCGTGCGGTTCCGAGTCGGGGAGCTGCTCCTTGTGGTGGCCCATGCCGAGGTTGTGGCCGATCTCGTGGGCAAAGGTATAGGACGTGGCTGCCTGCTGCACCCGGGTGAGGGAAAACGCGTATTTCGAATCGCCCGATTCCTGCTCGAGCTGGTAGGCAATACCGCCCATGTCGGTGACTTTTGCAAGCATCGCAACAAGGTCGGCCCCATAGCGGTTCCGCCATTCATGGACTTCGTCCATGTGGCCGTCGTTGGGGTTTTGAAGCCGCCTGAGGTCCCTGGATGAATTGCCGCTTTCCCGGTATTGAATTTCAGCGGCATGCACCAATTCAACCGAGGTTTTGGTATCGCTGTTGTCAAGTGCAAGCTGGAGTTTTTCAACGGCCACGGAAACGATATTTTCAATGCCCCCCTCACCTGCGGCCCAATTTCTGGCGGCTGGCGTATATACCACCATGATGCCGATAACCGCTTCCGCATCATCGTTTTCATCAGCGATCCCTTCTGCCTGCGGAACCGCCCAAAAACTTTTCAGTGCTTCCCCACCATTGGGGGTATCGCTGGGCAGCGCCTTGCGGGGCTGCAACGGCTGCCCGGCAGGTATCAGGTCCGTTTCCTCAGCCATGATTTCCCGGTAATCAAACCCGCCCGTTTCTAAATTACAGGAAACCCTGTATTCAACGTTTCTTTCCGGTATCCGGATAAAGCCCGCCGATTGGGTGTCCGACACGCTAAGAAAAACATAACCCAATGGGTACTCTTTCAGGCGACCCCGAATCCCTGCCGTTCCCAACCGGTTGACGGAAGACCGGTCAACGACCCCGTTTACCGGCTCACCTGCCACTTCAAAAACAAAGGCGTCGCCAACCCGTATGGCTTTCATGATTTCAGCAGGCCCCATCAAACAGGCCCCGTTTTCATGCGCCCGGTCAAATCCGGAACCGGTTTGAAACACAATGCACCCTTCGGTGCCGTGAGCATGGGTTGCCCACAAAAAAAACACAAGGCAGTGAAGGGCAAGGAATACAGCGGCAAAAGCGATGCCCTTGGGATTCAAGCATGCAAACAAAGATCGAGGATATCTGTTCATCAATTAAAACTTTTCCCCCTGGTTGTCCCCCTCCTCATCAACCGGCGGTGACAGGGGCGGCCCGCCGGGGAGAACATCTTTTCTGGAAGGATCGATTTCAACCAGGTAATGCGCTTTTGTTTCGGCATCATAAAAAATGACGTATTCGCGTTTTTTTTCAGGAATACGGATGTGGGCCATGGTACGGCCGGCAGTACTCGAAATCAGGATATATCCCGATTCAAAAGATTCCAGGCGCCCCCGGATGCTTACACTGCCCTCTCGGCTGACGGAAATGCGATCGATGCGGGCCGTGTAACGGGCATCGTCGAACAGGTTGAGGACCAGCACATCACCATGGGAAAGCGCCCCCTCAGACGATATTTGGTCGAGCAGGGCCACTTGTTTGGCCCTGACCGCAGCCCTGAACATGCCCCCTTCAGCCCGCATTTTCTCCTCTGTTTCCCTGGCAACGGTGTCATGGCCCGCAACAAGATTATATTGCGCGGCAAACAGGCATGACGCAAATAAAACGAGGGAGCAGCAGCACACGACCACCAGCAGGTCCCCCTGCGTTAAGAAATATCCCACGGCCATCTTCTTTTTCATTTACATTTTACGATTTTTCTGAAAAATGAATGGGTTTAAACGGTCAAGACAATCCATAGGGCCTTCAGGGCCCCTGGCGTTTACCACAGCATCCGGAACCGTTTTTTTCAACCACCTGCAAATCATTCAATCCGGCGGCGTTATGAGAATTGCGGTTATTTCCGACATCCATGGAAACGCTACCGCGCTCCGGCAGGTCCTGAAAGATATCGAATCATGCAAGGCAGACCAGGTCATCTGTCTTGGTGACAATATCGGGTACGGCCCTGAACCGGAAGCGGTCGTCAGCATGCTTCGCCAGATGAACATTGCCTCGGTCATGGGCAATCATGAACTGGTCATCAACAACCCCGGCTTTCTCGGGTGGTTCAACACGGCAGCGCGGTTGTCCCTGGAAAAAAGCATCGACGCGATCTCCCCTCCCAACCTGGATTTTCTGTCGCGCCTGCCCGATTTCATAACCGCATTCGGATGCCGCTTTGTTCATGGTTTTCCGCCTGATTCACCCACAAATTACATGTTTGAAATATATCCCGCCGAAATGGAAAAAATCATGGCAGACATGGCCGAACCCGTCTGCTTCATCGGCCACACCCATGACCTCGCCCTCATCACGTATCAGGACCGGTCGGTCAACCAGAGTCCCCTTACCGGTTCAAAAACGGTCTTCCTGGACTCAACACTGAAGTATATCATCAATGCAGGCAGTGTCGGGCAGCCGCGAGACGGCACCGGCGAGGCAAAATACGTTTTATTCGATACCGAAGCCTACAGCCTTGAAGTGCGCCGCATTCCATATGACGTCAATGACACCATCAAAAAAATACATGCCGCCGGCCTGCCGCGGCAGCATGCCTTGCGCCTTTCCTGGCCGTGATCCCCAAAGAAAAAACTTTTTTTATTTTCGGATGACCAGTCTGTCCCCCGGCCGGATGACCGAATCCTCCGAGAGCCCGTTATTCGCGAGCAGGGTGTTTAAAGGTATGCCGTTTGCCCTGGCAATGCTGTAAAGGGTATCCCCTTTCTGCACGTCGTAATAGCGGGTGCTTCCTGAAGGTGCCGGAGTTTCGGACACCGGGGCTGCGGCCCGCGTTTGGGAAAGACCCTCGGAAAGCGCCTGCTGACGGTTTTTCAGGTTGAGCGTTTCCTTCTGGATGTCATTGATCTGGCGGTCGAGCCTGTCGATGCGTGCCAGCACCTGGTCAAAACGACCGGTGCTGTCACCGACTTCGAGGCTTTCGACCTGGTGAACCAAAGCCGGCAGGCGGGTCAACTGCATTTCAACAGCATCGATCCGCTCTTCCAGCCGTTCAAAGCGGGCCTGCATCCTTTCGACGAGATCATGGGAAGGCGCCTGCATTTGCTGCACATGCGCCACGTCCCGATCCCTTGAAAAAATGGTCGTCACCAGCAAAACAGCCGCCAGTACAATCAAGGCCCCGACGATCAATGATTTTTTAGGGGCATTTTCCCAGAAGCCCCCTGAACTGCTTAACAGGCTTGGCGGACTTTCCTCCTCGAAATCAAAGTGGTCATCTTGTTTTTTTTCCATGGCAGTACCTTTTTTTGAAGTAATATGTTGACCTATATCCCCTGTTTTCTTTACAAACGCGTCAAATGATTCCCGGAACCGTGGCCGCAGATGATCCCGCTCCTGAGGATTTCATGCCAGTCCCCCCAGTCAGGGGCATCGGCGGGATAAAACCCGGCCGGCAAGTTCGCCGGCCGTTTCAGGAGGCTTTTCAATGAACCCGGCGCGGCCTGGAAGAAAACAACGCTCCCGAAAGCATGTGGTCCAGGGTTTTTCTGAGTAAAATAACGGATTGACAGCCCGTCATCTGTTTTGAAATAATTAAAACCGTTTTTCATCAACTTTTTGATTGCTTGCAAACCAGCATGGGATCAGTTACATTTCATGTGTTTTTAACAAAAGGCACATTAATACACTTGCCGTTTAAGGCTTTTTGTAACTCTACCATCATTTGACGCGCGGACAAAATGAAAAAATACAGCCATGATTTTGTTGAACGCTATGAGGGTTTTCTCGGTTTCGGGTGGGACAGGGAAACCGATGAAAACACGGTCATCTGCTACCTGCAGATGTTTGCCGACGATGAAGTCGCGCAACGGATTGCCCGGAGATTGACGGACGACGAACTGCTGGAGGTCCACAATCTCATCAACCGCCTGCTCGTGAAGCATTTGGCGGAAAACGAATATCACGCGCTGTTCCTCAAGGATGACAGCCACTGACGGCTGCCCGTCCACAGGTATTAAACATGTGCTGCATATACGCACAGGAAGGAATTCAAACATGCTGACGGACACACAATTGGATCGTTATGCGGACGTTCTCTTGTGGGGCCTTAAAATCGCCCGGAGAAAACCCGCGCGCAGCACCGATACGGTCCTGATCCGATACGACCTTGGGGCCCTGAAGCTTGCCGAAAAGCTTTATGAGAAAATCCTCATCAGCGGCAGAAACCCGGTACAGCGAATGCTGCAGACGTCGTTTATGGAGCAGAAGGCCTATGAAATTTCCAACAACCGGCAGTTGACCTTCATCCCGCCGGGGGATGAAGTCCTCTACCGCCATTTGAACGGCAGCATCGTGCTGCTCGCCCCGGAATCGCTGACGCACCTGGCCCACATTGAGCCGGGAACCATCGCCAAATCGCTCAAGGCCCGGAAATTCCTCCGCGATATTCTGGACAAGCGCGAGGAAGACGGCGATTTCAGCTGGACCCTTGGCATTTACCCGACTGCCGTGCTTGCAGAACATGCCGGTATGACCCTTGCTGATTACAGCAAGCAGGTTTCAAAGGCCTGTTTTTTAAACAACAGCCATCCGCTGGAACAATGGGAAACCGTGTACCGGAAAGCCGCATCGATCAAAAAACGGCTCAACCGACTGGGAATCAATACCCTGCACGTTGAATCCGACAATGTCGACATGGTACTGAAACAGGGGGAAAAACGTCGCTGGATCGGCATATCAGGGCACAACATCCCCAGTTTCGAACTTTTTATTTCACCGGACTGGCGTGGCACGAAGGGTGTGTATCATGCGGACCAGCCTTCTTACCGGAGCGGGAACCGGATCGAAAACATCCGGGTTGAATTCCGGAAAGGAAAAGTGGTTGAAGCATCCGCAGAAACCGGCAACGACTTTCTGGTTAAACAGCTTAAGATGGACGCCGGCGCCGGGCGCATCGGAGAGTTCTCCCTGACCGACAGGACCTTTTCAAACATCGACCGGTTCATGGCCAATACGCTCTACGACGAGAATTTCGGCGGCGCCTATGGGAACTGCCATATCGCACTCGGGTCTTCCTATTCCGACACCTACGACGGCAACCCGGGCGATCTGACGCGGGACATGAAAAAGAAACTGGGTTTTAACGATTCGGCCCTTCACTGGGATATTGTCAACACCGAAAAAAAACGCGTTACCGCCCAACTGTCAGGCGGCGGCAAGACCCTGATTTACGAAGACGGTGAATTCGTCTGCATTTAAAACCCATACACCCGACAACTTGCACATATAACTTACAACCTACAACTTACAACTTACAACCTACAACTTACAACCAACCCATGTTTACGAAACCGCTGCGCCTTGAAAACCAGATTCAGGACTACCCCTGGGGCTCTGAAACGGCCATCCAGCAATTGCTGGGTGAAGACCAGGCCGGCACCCCCTGGGCCGAACTCTGGATGGGCGCACACCCCAAAGCGCCGTCTGCCGTTATGGTTAACAATGAAAAGGCGCCGCTGAATGTCCTGTTAAACCGCTTCCCCAAAGAAATCCTGGGTCCGGGCACAGCCGGCCGGTTTAACAATACGCTGCCTTTTCTTTTCAAAGTGCTGGCGGCCGCCCAGCCACTGTCCATCCAGGCGCATCCGGGCAAAGCAGACGCCCGGGAAGGCTTTGAGCGGGAGAGCCGGCTGAATATTCCCCTAAACGCCCCTCACCGTAATTACCGCGACCCGTGGCCGAAGCCGGAAATCCTCTGTGCCATTGAACCGTTTACCGCATTAAACGGGTTCAGGGATCCACCGGCAGCAGCGCAATGGTTTGAGGCGCTCTGCCCTGACCTTCTCACCCGGCAGATCGGCATGCTGAAAACCGACCCATCCGCATCCGGTATCAAGCAGATGTTTGAATCCCTGATGCGGATGCCGCAGGATTTAAAAAGAACCATAGCCAGAAAGGTTTCAGCCCGTGCTGCCGGCATCGATGCCCCGGAATGCGCATGGATTAAACGGCTTAACCGGTATTACCCGGATGATATCGGTATCCTGAGCCCTGTTTTTTTGAACATAGTGCAGCTCGAGCCCTTTACCGCCATGTTTCTGCCTCCGGGCCAGCTGCACGCTTACCTCGAAGGCGTCGGCATAGAACTGATGGCCAATTCAGACAATGTTCTCCGGGGCGGGCTGACAGGCAAACATATGGATATCAACGAACTGGTGCGCATTCTCCGGTTCGACCCATTGCCCGTGAACATTCTGCAGCCTGTTGCAAAATCCGCCTGCCAAAGCGATTACCCCACCGATGCCGATGAATTTCTGCTTTCCGTGATTGCTGCTGAACCAGGTTCAACATGTGTGTCGCCCGATCTCCACGGCATTGAAATCCTGCTGTGCATAAAAGGCGCTGTGGAAATCTTTTCCGGGGCGGACAGCCCTGCCCTGATGCTTGAAAAAGGGCAGTCCGTGCTCATCCCCGCCTGCATCGGTTCCTATGAGATAAAGGGCAGCGGCCTCCTGTTCAAGGCGTCTGTTCCGGAACCCTCATGAATCGGTTGGAACGGTGCGGCCCGCAGTCAGGGCCGGCACCACATATATGGACCCATAAATAAAAAGCGTTTACCATGGGACTTCTGGTCAGCGAAATATTCTATTCCATACAGGGGGAATCCACTTGGGCCGGCCGGCCATGTGTTTTTGTCCGCCTTTCCGGTTGCAACCTCCGCTGCAGCTATTGCGATACAGTTTATGCCCGGGATGAAGGCGCATTAATGGCTGTCACGGATATCCTTGAGCAGGTCATCTCTTTTGGTTTTCCAATTGTTGAAATTACCGGCGGGGAGCCCCTCCTCCAGGATGAAACCCCGGATCTCGTAAAACTGCTGCTGTCCGAAGGGCATACCGTGCTGATGGAAACCAACGGCAGCATGGACATCCGGATGGTTGACCGGGCATGCATAAAAATTGTCGACATCAAATGCCCGGGGAGCGGCCAGAGCCGTTTTATGGATATGGACAATCTTTTCAAAATGGGCGCAAAAGACGAGTTGAAATTCGTTTTAACCGACCGGGCGGACTACGATTATGCAGCGGAAGTGTTCAATCGTGCCAGGGAAAAACAGTTTCAGGGCCCGGTCCTGTTTTCGCCCGTTCCCGGAAAGCTTGAACCCGCAACCCTTGCGTCCTGGATACTTGCAGACCGGCTGGATGTCCGGCTTCAGCTTCAACTGCATAAAATTGTGTGGCCCCATGCCGCCAGGGGTGTATAAAATAAGCAGGGGAATGCGCCTGCATGACCGGATAATCCGGAAATGGTTTGAACATGGATTTGGCAATGAACGTGACACCCATTAAAAAAGCGGTCGTTCTGCTCAGCGGCGGACTGGACAGCGCCACAACGCTTGCCGTCGCCCTGAGCAAAGGGTATCAATGTCATGCCATGAGCTTTGACTACAGCCAGCGGCACCGGCATGAGCTGATATCGGCTGGGAATATCGCCCGGGCGGCCGGTGTTCCCCATCGCACGGTCAGAATCGATTTCTGTGCAGCCGGCGCTTCAGCGTTGACCAGCGATATCGACGTGCCTAAAACAGGGACCGAAAATGAAATACCGGTGACCTACGTTCCGGCCAGGAACACTATTTTTCTCTCGCATGCCCTGGCCTGGGCGGAAC
Source organism: Desulfobacterales bacterium (assembly GCA_007127175.1). Classification (GTDB taxonomy): domain Bacteria; phylum Desulfobacterota; class Desulfobacteria; order Desulfobacterales; family Desulfosalsimonadaceae; genus B1SED10-16. The sequence goes on along the minus strand of SKZX01000189.1, from coordinate 6,011 downwards.
TTCTGGAAGCTGGCAATATTTTTATCGGTGTCAATGCCGTTGACTACAGCGGCTATCCGGACTGCCGGCCGGAATACATCACCGCATTCGAAGTTATGGCCAACCTTGCCCTGAAAGCCGCAGTCGAGGGCAAGCTTCGCATCCGCATTCACACGCCCCTGATCTCGATGAGCAAGAAGGAAATCATTGAAAAGGGAACCGTCCTTGGCGTGAATTACAGCCTGACACACAGTTGCTATGACCCGTTGCCGGAAGGCATTGCCTGTGGCGAGTGTGACAGCTGCCGTTTGAGAAAAAAAGGGTTTACGGCGGCCGGCATAACCGATCCCGCTGTTTACGCACCTGGAGCGAAATGAAAATCGTTTACATGCACATGCACCTCAAGCCGGGTGGTGTTACAACCGTTATCATTCAGCAGGCAGAAACTGTCGCAGGGTACTGCGATGTTTTGGTCATTTCGGGAGACGGCCCGCCCGAGGATCTGTCAGCCCCCCACGTCTGCATCCCGGGGCTCGGCTACGACGACCCGGATTTTCCGGAAAACAACACGCCCCCCGGGGAAACGGCGGCGGCTGTGGCTGCAGCTATATACGAGCGGTTTCCCGGAGGATGTGATGTCATTCACGTGCACAACCCGCTTATCGGGAAAAACAGCCGGTTCCTTGATATACTTGAGCTGCTGAAGGAAAAAGGGTTCCGGCTTTTCCTTCAGGTTCATGATTTTCCCGAAGACGGCAGGCCCCGGTCCTATTACCGGAAACACGGGTACCCGGCGGATTGCCATTATGGCACGATCAATGCCAGGGACAAGCGCCTTCTTGAAAAAGCGGGCCTTGATCCCGTCGGCGTTCATGAACTGTTCAACATGGTCGCCCCCATGGATATCCGGGGGCTTGAAAAAAAAGCCATAACCACCGTGCTCTATCCTGTTCGCGGCATTCAGCGCAAAAATATCGGGGAGGCGGTGCTGTTGTCCCTCTATTTCCCTGAAGGGTTGCCCCTGGCGATCACCCTGCCGCCCAACAGCCCCCCGGACTGGGCCATTTACAACGAGTGGAAAACCTTTGCGCAGCAAAAAGGGCTGGACGCCATCTTCGAAGCATCCTCGCAGTACGATTTCATGGCCCTTGCAGCCAATGCCGCCTTTTTTATCACCACCAGCATTACCGAAGGATTCGGTTTCGCCTTCCTGGAGCCGTGGACTGCGGGCAAGCTGCTCATGGGGCGCAAACTCCCGGACATCTGCAGGGACTTTGAAGCCTGGGGGTTGAACCTGGATCACCTCTATGAAAGCTTGCTGGTCCCGGCCGACTGGATTGACCTGGATGAATTTGAAGCACAATGGAAGCAATGCCTTTCCGACACTTTCGCCCGATACGGCGCCGCCATCGATGAACCGGAGATATCCAATGGGTTTGCCCGGATCATTGCGAACGGCGTCATCGATTTTTCCATTATCAGGGAACCGCAGCAGCGGGAAATCATTTGCCGGTTAATCAGCAGCCAGGACGATTATGCCCGCTTTGGGTGGATCAACCCGGTTTTGGCCCGGTTCACGGCCTTTACCGATTTCACCCCTGTGATACAGCCCAACCGCGAAGCCGTTCTCAAAGGGTACAGCCAGGATGCATACCGCCGCCGCCTGATGGGCATTTATCATAAGGTCATTACCCAACCCGTGCGGCATGTTGTCGACAAATCAATACTGCTGAAGCAGTTCCTGACGCCGGACAATTTCAGCCTTTTGAAATGGTGTGATCATGACCTGGAGTGACATTTTCAAACGGTATGCCGGCACCCTTGAACCCATTGCCACGGGCTTCACGCCTTCAGGATCCCCCCGGCACCCCGTGAAAGCCTTGCTGTTTGATGTATACGGCACTCTTTTTGTAAGCGCTTCCGGCGATCTGGGAGGCATCCGCGATACCGGCGCTGCCGATAACGGAAATGATGCCCGGGAAAGCGGAAAGCGTCTTTCCGCGCTCGCTTCTGAGCACGGATCGACGCTGTCCCCTCAGAAACTGCTGAAAGCGTTTATCCGCGGCGTCGAAAACGAGCACCAGAACCTGAAAAAACGGGGCATGGACTATCCGGAGGTCCAAGTCGACAGGATCTGGAAAAAAATCATTGGTTTTGAAGATATTGAGCAGGCCCGGCGGTTTGCATTGTCTTTCGAATTGATCATCAACCCGGTTCACCCCATGCCCCATGCCGGCCGTATGCTGGTCCGGGTTCACGGGTCAGGCGTAAAGACAGGCATCATTTCCAATGCGCAGTTTTATACCCCCCTGATGTTTGAATACTTTTTCGGGCGCCGTCCCGAAAACATGGGCTTTGACCCTGCACTGCTTGTTTATTCCTATCGGGAAGGCCCCTCAAAACCATCTCCAGTGCTGTTCGGGAAGGCTGCCGGAAAGCTGTCCGAATACGGTGTCCGACCGGAAAACGTCCTTTTCGTTGGCAATGACATGCTAAACGATATTTTACCGGCCCGGGCCATTGGCTTTCAAACGGCCTTGTTTGCCGGGGACAAGCGTTCCCTGAGGCTTCGACGGGACAACCCCTGCTGCCGGGATATAATACCGGACATGGTCATCACCGACCTTTCCCAGCTTCCTGCAATGGCAGGAATCGGCTGACCCGATTTCTATAAGCGCGCCAGAAAATCATCGATCGCCCGGATGACCGCCTCCGGCTGTTCCATGGGGGAAAGATGGCCGGCGTCCTCAATATTGACGATTTCCGCACCGTTTATCTGATCGGCCAGGAAGCGGCCGTATTTCACGGGTGTCAACTGGTCCTCGGCTGCCGTGATCACGAGGACCGGCGTGCGGATGCGATCCAGACGGTCCATGACATTGAAGCCATTGCAGGCCATGAAATCGCCTTTGACAATTTCAGGCGGCGTTTTCCCCATGCCGTCCACAAGGGGCTTGATTCTTGCGGGATCGGTTTTTGCCGATACGGCAAATGTATACATCCCGTTAACAAAACCATTATAATCTTTTTCAATCATCTCGAAGACAAGGGGCATGGTTTTTAATTTTGCCCCTGTGTTCGCGGCAATCCCGGCGCTGAAGGCATCCTGTTCATCGATCAGGAGCTGCAGGGCAATGGCGCCGCCCATGCTCAGCCCGCACACCACCGGACGCAAGGCGCCCGTGGAACGGATAAAACGGGACACGCTTGCAGCGTAATCTTCAACCCGGTCCATGGCTTTGCCGCCGCTGTCGCCGTGGCCCGGCAAATCCAGCGCAATGGTATTGAACCGGGAAGCGAACGCTGCCACCTGGGCGTTCCACAGGACACTCGTTCCACCTGCACCGTGGATGAACACGATGGTCTGCAATGCCGGGTCCAGTGGCCAGCGGCCGGCTACAAAGGCTATATCGTCGATTTTATGCTTTTCCATGATGCTCCTTCCAAACAGTTTCGTTAAAAGCCGGGGATTATTATTTCATCAGGCATTCATCGATCTTTGTTGCGCTTTGGTTTCTTCAAAATCACAGTAGAAATCGAAATCGAATTCCTCAAACCCATAAATCCTTAGTGGTCGAGGGCATAAATACAGTGACGCACCGAGATGGTCGAGGCGCCCCTCCCGCAAGGCGCGAGAAGCGAGAATACCGGGCGTATTTGAGCGCCGGGCAACACCGCCGGGACGGGATGCATCGACAATCGAATGCCGCTTTATGTATGTCCACGACCACTAAGGCCACGGCGTCTGTCTTATTATTCTAAGGTCAATTCCCTTGGGGGGTGGTGGCCGTTTCGCCAAGAGATATCAGCGTTATCCTGCAGTTGCAAGGGCAATACCCGGGGACATACCGGGGAAATTGTCCTTTAATGTTTGATCCCCGAAGGGGATATGGATTTTAGCCGGTGGTTTCAACCACCGGTAATGGCATCGTATTTAATGCAGGGAGTCCTGAAGGGACGACATTCAATATATGTCGTCCCTTCAGGACTCTGAAATAACCGCTCGTATCACCCTTTCCGGTGGTTGAAACCACCGGCTGTATTCTATATCCCCTCCGGGGAATATGGTCATTTATATAGCCATCTGCGTACCCGATATCGGTTTTTCCGGGGTCGGGGTCGGCCCTTGATGTTTTCCCTCAAAAACCACAGGGCGATGGTGACCGCTTCCCCAAGAGATATCAGCGTTATCCTGCAGTTGCAAGGGCAATACCCGGGGACATACCGGGGAAATTGTCCTTCTAATAAACGGCAGTCGTCAAGCTTTTAGCGTCCAAACGTTATGAACCCGGTGTTACGCTTTTTCGGATTGCACCGGTACCCCGCAAATAGATATATAATCGGGGCTCACTCTGAAGTGCTGAAAACAATCGGATGATCGATTATATTTGACAGTTGTGAGCAATTTTGGATAATGTATAAAATTACCCTTATATTAATATAAACAATAAAATAAAAAGGAAAACCAATGCCGATATATGAATTTCGTTGCCTGAAATGCGGGAGCGTCCAGGAGATCATTGTTACCCGGAGCGAATCCGACGCCATTGAAATAAAATGCAATGACTGCGGGGGCAAAGAACTGGAGCGGCTACTGAGCGCGGTGAGCTATGCCATGGGCGCCAGCAAGAGCGGGCCCGCCCCGAGCGTATCCACGAAGACCTGCGGTGGAAACACCTGCGGCACGCTCAACATCCCCGGGCCGACCCGCTGATGGGCATGGCCGCCGGCCAGTTCTTACATGGCGGGCGACGCCTGAACCCTGCTGCCTAAAACGTCCGGATTTCAACCTGTACACGGCCGTCTTCAATTTCGGCATACGCGTAACGGCCGTGACCCAATTGACCCGGGTTGACCACCCAGGTTTCCCCGATCCGGTCCGTGCCGAAGGCTTCATGAATATGGCCCGTAAAACAGACCAGGGGTTGGTATTGTTCGATAAACCGGTAAACCTCCCGGCTGCCCACATGGTCACCCGACCCCAGCCTGTCGCAGGCCGTGTTGAAGGGCGGCTGGTGGGAAACCATGACCATGGGCAGGCCGTCCGATATATCTGATTTTGCCTGTTCCAGAAACCGGGCAAGCTCCGGTTCCGTATATTCCAGCGGTGTATTGAACGGCGTCGCCAGAGAACCGCCAAGCCCAAGAAACCCGAGGCCGTCAACCGTTCTTGCCGTGGCGTGAAGGTTGATCTGCCGCTTGACAAGGTAGGCTTCCACTTCAGGGTAATCGCAGTTTCCAAAAACAGCCAGTATGCTTCCGGCATGCCGGCTGATGGCCTCTACCACCCGTTCGGTTTCCGCTGTTCTTCCGTAATGGGTGATATCACCGGCCACGCACACCACATCCGCATCCTTCAACGGTGCGGCAATGGCGTCGACAGCATCGGCATTGCCGTGAATATCGGTTATTCCAATTAAAATCATGACTTTTCATCCTTAACGGGCAAAATTGACGGTTTCGCGGTTTGCAAAATCATTGTTTATCATGCTCTGGATATACTATATTATAATACGAAACAGACAACAACAACGGTTTTTAGAGGTACTGACAAGGGAGACCGGCAATGGACAATTATAACGGCAGCCGCCTGTCCGAAGAAAAAGCAGGGGTCCTGCTCGAGCTTGCCCGAAAAACGGTTGCACAACGACTGGGCATTGTATACGAGGGATCTCCGGACCTGGAAAAAACATTGAATGATCCTGCGTTCGAAGCCCGCATGGGCACATTCGTCACCCTCACAATGGACAACCAGTTAAGGGGGTGCATCGGAAACCTGGCGCCGGATCACACCGTCAGGCAGGGTGTTCAGGAAAATGCCCTCAATGCCGCATTTAACGACCCGCGGTTTCCCGCATTGAGCCCTGACGAGTTTGAAAAGGTCCGGATTGAAATCAGCCTGCTCACCGTTCCCCTCAAACTGGAATACAACAACCCCGATGAGCTGCTGGACAGCTTGACGCCGGGCGTTGACGGACTGATCATTCGAAAAGGAATGCATTCTTCGACTTTTCTTCCCCAGGTATGGGAGC
>SKZX01000227.1 GCA_007127175.1 Desulfobacterales bacterium | reverse complement strand
CGCATTTTTCGGCCCGGCCCGTCCTGCCGATGCGATGAATGTATGCCTCGGCGGAGTTGGGAATATCGTAATTGACAACATGCGAGATGCCTGCGACATCAAGGCCGCGGGACGCGATATCCGTTGCGACCAGTATCTGGTATTTCCCGGACCGGAAACCGCTCAGGGCCGCCTGGCGGCCTTTCTGAGACAGGTTCCCCTGCAGCGACGTTGCGCCGTAACCGGCGCTGTGCAGGACCTCGCTCAGGCGCCTTGCCCGGTGCTTGGTCCGCGTAAAGACGAGGACCGGACCCATCTGTGAATCCTTGAGGATCTTCAGCAGCAAGGGCGTTTTCAGGTTTTGGGAAACCGGAAAATGGGTATGGCTGACCGTGTCCGCCGGGGAAACGTGGCCGATTTCGACGCCCACGGGGCTCCGGAGCATCTCGCCCGCCAGCAGCCGGATTTCTTTTCTCATGGTCGCTGAAAACATCAGCGATTGCCGATCTTTTGGAATATGGGTCAATATTTTCCGGACATCGGGAATAAACCCCATATCCAGCATCATGTCCCCTTCATCGAGAACAAGGACCTCAAGAGACGAGAAGTCCGTATTCCCCCGCCGGATATGGTCGAGCAGGCGGCCCGGGCAGGCAACGACGATGTCGACGCCTTTTCTGAGAGCCTGGATTTGGGGGTACAGGCCTGCTCCGCCGTAAAGCGTCAGGCTTCGAAGCTGGGTTTTGCGCCCAAGCATCATGATATCGTGATGGATCTGTTCGGCCAGTTCGCGGGTGGGGGCGAGGACCAGTGCGCGGGTTTTGCGGCTTTTTCTTTTTGACAGCCGGTCTAACAATGGCAATATGTACGCGGCGGTCTTGCCGGTTCCCGTCTGCGCCAACCCGATCAAATCATGGCCTTCCATGATTGCGGGAATGGCTTTAACCTGAATGGGCGTAGGGGTTATATATTTGGCACCTGAAATGCCGGCTGCAATGGCAGCATTAAATTTAAAGTCTGTAAAGTTCAAGCGTTGATGCTCCTTGATAATAGATTGTTTGATCGTTGTAGATATTTGCAATTGCCTGCTGCACGTGGTGCCCGATGCAAATACGGGTTTTTTTCACTGAAAAAGCAGTTCGTCATATAGGGCAGGCATTTGTTTCAACGACCAGACAATATGTCGCAATCATTGCTTATTGACACTTTACAGGTCAGAAAGAATATCTAGCCGGCTTTCTTGAAAGTGGATTTTCAGGTAAGAAGGGCACCCCGAAAAGATCGGGATGCCCCTTTTAAGACGGGTTATTCCTCGGTAACATTTACAGCGGACAAACCTTTTTGTCCCTGTTCAATATCAAAGGAAACCTTGCTGCCTTCTTTGAGGCTTTTAAAGCCCGAGGAATTGATTCCTGAGTGGTGGACGAACACATCCGGTCCGTTTTCCTGCTCAATGAAACCAAAGCCTTTTTGGTCGTTAAACCATTTAACTGTTCCGTTGGCCATATTGACACCCTCCTTTCATTAAGATGCTCAAAATTTTATACTGGAGGATGCAACCGCAGGCTGTGATGTGTTCCTTCAGATAAAAATCGCCCCGCAAATTAAACGGGACCAAGTTGAATAGACGTACAATAACACTTTTAAAACGGTTGGCAAGAACTTTTTTTTATTTTTTGCAGATTCCGCCGGAAAAAGAGCCAAAGCACATGCCGCCAGGCACCATGAACCGGGGATTGAAGGCGCCTGGACAAAAAACCCTTCATATAAAACCGTAATCGTTATATATTGATTAAGGCACGGACAGCGGGTTCAGTCCACGACCACTAAGCTTCACCTGAAAAAAGAAAGGTCGCATATGAAAAAGGGCTTATCGCGCAGGGATTTTTTATTGTACCTGGCCGCCTTGCCCCTGGCCGGGTGCACGGCCAGGGATATCGAGCGGGGAATCGGCACCGCAAGGCGGGCGGTTTCAGGCGATGTGGCCGGAGCGGTCAACCAGTACATACCGGCTACCGGGGTGCCTGAAATCGACAGGCTGGTGCGCAGGCAGGTGCAGCAGATGATCAGCGAGATCCAGAAGCGCTGGAAGGACGAGAAGGTCCCCACTGAAAAGGAATACGTCAAATACACCAACGCGTACGAGAGCCGGGCGATCGTCAACTTCGACACCGGGGAAATCCGCGTGGAGACGCTCGCGGAAAGGCAGCCCCGGGAAGCCCTGAAAACGGCCATTGTTACGACCCTGCTGACGCCGGAAGACCCGTCCACGGTCAACCTGCTCAGCGCCCAGGAGGTCGAAATCGATGGCAGGCCCTTTCTTTACCAGTTGGTGGTGGACCAGGAAGGGCAATATATTCAGGACCGCGGGCGGGCCGGCCGATATGCCGACCACCTGCTGCAAACCGTCTACAAGCGGGAGCCGTTAGCCGATAAAACCGTGCATTTCGTCACTTTTGCCATGGTCCGGGAATACAAGGCCAACCAGCAGCTCAAGTTTTTGGAGTTCGTGCGGCCCAATTCCCGGCGGTTCGACCAGCCGCCGCCGCTGATCTATGCGATCATGGAGGCCGAGAGCAGCTTCAACCCCTACGCCATGAGCCACGTGCCGGCCTACGGCCTCATGCAGATCGTCCCCACGTCCGCAGGGCGAGACGTGCACCAGCTCCTTTACGGACGGGACGGCACGCCGACCCGGGATTACCTTTTCGTGCCGGAAAACAACATCCGGATGGGGGTGGCCTACCTCCATATCCTGGACACGCGCTACCTGAAAATGATCGAAAACCCGGCCAGCCGTGAATTTTGCGTGATTTCCGCCTACAACACGGGCAGCGGCAACGTGTTGATCGCCTTTGACCAGAACCGCAGCCAGGCGGTGGCCAGGATCAACCGGATGTCGCCGTCCGGCGTCTACGACCACCTGGTCCGGCACCTTCCCTACCAGGAAACCCGCGCCTACCTGCCAAAAGTCGTCGGTTTGAAGGACAAGTACAAAAACGTATCGTAACCGGCAAAAACCTGAAAGAGAAACATTTTATGCCAGCATATTCCAATGACAACTGCGGCGTCCGGATGCCGAAAAACGGGTGCCTTGCAACCGTGGCGCAGGTCCGGGCGCTGCCGCTGTATCACCGGGAGACGATCCCGGCAGAATACATGGATGCCATGGGTCACATGAACGTGCGATGGTACATGGCGCTCTACGACCAGGCAACCTGGGCCTTTTTTGACGCCATCGGCATGAGTGCCGACTACCGCAGAAAATATGACGCCGGCGCTTTCGCCCTGAGGCATTTTCTGAACTACTTCAGCGAAGTCCGCCTCGGGCATATTGTGGCCCTGCATACCCGGGTGCTCGGCCGCAGCGACAAGCGCTTTCACTTCATGCACTTCATGGTCGACGAGACCACCGGCAGCCTGGCTTCGGTTTTTGAGTCCCTGGGCACCCATGCGGACCTGAAGCAGCGGAAGTCAGCGCCATTCCCGGCATTTATCGCCGATGCACTGGACGCAGAGCTCGAGCGGGACCAGAAGCTTGACTGGGATGCGCCGGTATGCGGGATACTGAAGCCCTAATCCCCGGAGGGGATATAGAATATAGCCGGTGGTTTTAACCACCGGTCTGGCATGGTTTAAAACACAGAGTCCTGAAGGGACGACATTCAATATATGTCGTCCCTTCAGGACTCTGTGTTTTATTGCGCCATTTATTACCGGTGGTTGAAACCACCGGCTATATTCTGTATCCCCTCCGGGGATAACCGGTACCACCGGCAAAAAGGCCAAGGGCCGGGCTTACATTTTATACCGACCGCGACCGGCCTT
>SKZX01000250.1 GCA_007127175.1 Desulfobacterales bacterium | reverse complement strand
TCGGCAATTGGTGCAACCGGCATGATTGTCAAATCAGTTTTTCAGGCATTCATTGCTTTTCTTTTCACCCGGGCGTCATTGCAATGCAAAGTGTGTTTACAGTGCAGTGATTTTTTTTCTTGGAGGTGATTATGTTTAATGACCCGTTGTACACCGGAACAGGCGCAAAAACGCATAAAGGCAAGAAGCCCCAGTGGGAGACGGACGGAGGGCAAACCGGAAATGCAGCGTCACCCCGTATAGCCGTAAGGCAAACCAAACCCCGCACGTTATCCAGGTCTAAAATACAGGGAAAAAAGAAATATGACCCTGTTCAGCAGTACATGGCCGATATACGCACACACCGCCTGGTCACCCGGGAAGAAGAACGTGAACTTGCCGGCAGAATCCAGTTCAATGAAGACACCGAAGCATTTCACAAATTGGTGAACGCCAATCTGCGACTTGTTGTGAAGATCGCGCTGAAATTCCAGCGGTTCTGGAACAGAAACCTCCTGGACCTGATTCAGGAAGGAAACGTAGGGTTGATCCATGCGGTCAGAAAATATGACCCGGACCGGAACGTGAAATTTTCTTATTACGCTTCCTTCTGGATCAAAGCGTACATAATGAAATACATTCAGGACAATTGGCGGATGGTGAAGGTTGTCACCACAGAAGGGCAGAGAAAGCTGTTTTACAGGCTCAAGCAGGAAAGAAAGAAGTTAAGCAGCCAGGGTATTGAGCCCAGTATGGCCGTTCTGTCTGAAAAATGCGGCGTCAGGGAGCAGGATATTGAAGAAATGGATCAGCGGCTCCAGAATTGGGACATTTCACTGGATGCGCCTGTCCGGGAAGACTCCGATACCGACCGGATTGACATGATCAGTGCCGGTGACGACTCCCTTGAAGAACTATATTCAGACAAGGAAGCCGATGCGCTTGTTAACAAAAAGGTGACCGAGTTTCGTAAAACAATATGCAAAAGGGAGCGCGAGATTCTTGATCTCCGGATTTATTCCGAAAACCCTATGACGCTCCAGTCCCTTGGCGACCGGTTGAGCCTCTCCAGGGAAAGGGTCCGGCAGCTTGAAAAACAGATTGTTTCCGAGCTGAAGCAGTTCCTGCTCACCGGGATTCATGATTTTGATGCGCTTTCTATCCCGTCCTGATACGCATTTTCCACGCACCTGTAACTTGCCTTATAAAAAGGGGGTAGGCCGTGACGGCCGCCCCCTTTTCCCTTTGAAATAAACCTTAAATTTCCAACAAAGAGCGGGATTTTTTGCCTTTCCGATCGGGTTTGGCGTTCAGGCACTTGTGTGTTTTGTATTTACAAGAAACTTTGAGTTTTGGTTAAAAGCGTGTATAATCATTTATTAATGATTGTATGGCACCTGATTCCGACACATATGTATGAACAACTGCAGCGTCAGAGATTGGGCAAAAGCGTTCGTCATTGCTGTAATTGGTCGTAAAAACCGTTCATGGGTGGGTATGAATGGAAAATAAAAAAAGGGTAATCATTGCCGAAGATCACCAGCTGTTCAGGGACGGCCTGAAAGCCATGTTGATGGGGCGGGAAGACCTGGAAGTCGTCGGGGAGGCCAAGGATGGCCTGGATGCCATTGAGGTGGTCAAAAAGAAGAAGCCCGATCTGCTGCTGCTCGACCTGTCCATGCCGCGTTTAAGCGGGGTGAGCGTGGTGAAGGAAGTGAAGCGGCTGTTCCCGGAAGTCATCGTTTTAGCCCTGACCATCCATGAATCGGACCAGTATGTTCTTGAAGCGTTTGAGTCCGGGGTGAACGGCTATTGCATCAAGGATGCAAGCAGGGAAGAACTCCTGGTTGCCATCAACAGCGTTTTAAAAGGAAAGACATATATCAGCCCTGGGATTTCCGATAATGTCATGGATGGGTATCTCGAAGGCCGAAAGCGGCTGAAATCCCGTTCCGCATGGGATACCATCACCCCCAGGGAGCGTGAGGTGCTGAAACTCATTGCAGAGGGGTACCCGAACAAGGAAATCGGCGGGTTGCTCAACATCAGCGTGAAGACGGTTGAAAAACATCGGGCGAACATCATGGCCAAGCTGAAACTGCACAGCGCGGCAGCATTGACCTCCTATGCCATTGAACAGGGCATCGTCAATAAAAAGAACTAGAAACGTGGCTTTTGCTCTTACGCTTCGCAACGGCCGTACCGCTCTGCAAAGGGATTTTCACTTTCACTGTCGTCCCCCCGCCTGATTTTGATTCGATTTTAAAACGTCCGCCGCAAATTTCCGCCCTTTCCCGCATCCCCACAATGCCATGGCCGCTCAGCGGATCGCTTGAAATCAGGCTGGTTTGAGGGTCAAAGCCAAGTCCGTTGTCGGAAATGGTCAAAAAAACATAGCTTTCCTTTTTTATGAGGCCCAAATCAATTCTGTTCGGGCTCCCGTGCTTGGCGGCATTGGACATGGCTTCCTGGAGGATCCGGTAAATGACAATTTTCGTGGAATCGGACATGTCCCCTTCATCGACGTCGATGTCCTGGTTGACTTCAACGTGTTTATAAAACGTTTTAAATTCCCGGCAAAACCAGGAAATAGTCGCGCAAAGGCCCAAATCGTCCATCGTGGATGGGTGAAGGTTGGCGGATATCCGCTTGGTTTCCTTTATGGTGGCCATAAGATAGGACACGATATTTTCAAGGGATGTCAGGTCATCCGGCGGGGTCGATACCATCCTGACCAGCTTTTCCTCCAGGCTGAATTTAATGGCTGCCAGGTTTGCGCCAATCGAGTCGTGGAGTTCCTTTGCAATGGTTTTCCGGTCCGCTTCAAGGGTGTCCAGCATTTTTTTGGAGATTCGCTTCAGTATCGATTCTGAACGGCGCAGCCTGTTTTCAATGCGCTTACGTTCTTTGATTTCGGCTTTAAGCGTTTCCACAGTTTCCGATAGTTCGCGGGTCCTTATAGTGACCCGGTTTTCAAGCTCCTGGCGTATGCGCTGCAGTTCCAGTTTTTCCCGCTTGCGATCGGTAATGTCATGAAAAATACCGACGCCGCCTGAAATTTTTCCACCCGAATCCCTTATGGGCGATGTGTTGATAAGGATATGCCTTCCAGGAAGGCCCGGCCTTCTGACTTCCATTTCAAAATCGTCAATCACTTCTCCCCTGAAAACCGTCCGAGCAAGCGGAAGGGCGATGATGTCAACCGGCGGGTCGTCGGAATACCGTGGTTCGGGTTCCGTCCCGATTAATCTGTCGCTTCCCATTTGGTATTGTTCGTAAAGCCAGCGGGCCTTGGGGTTTGACATGATAATGCGGCAGTTTTCGTCAACCACGACGATCGCCTCGGGTGCGCTGTCGAATATGGCTTTGAGTGCAAAGCTTTCCCTCTCGAGGTCTGATGCCTGGCAGTCCCGTGATTTGCCGGTTTCATCGTGCATAACGGTTATGGCGCCAGTAATTGTACCCTTCAAAACCAGCGGGTATGCTGAAACGGAAAAATAGCGGGTATGGCCGTTTAGATCAATGAAGCTGAACCGTTCACCGGCAATGACATGCCCCTCCAGGGCATATTTGACAGGAAGGTCTTCATATGTGACAGGGACGCCATTCATGGCGGTGAGCTTGAGTTTCTTAAGGATCTTTTGGATCGACCGGCCTGTTGGGTCGAGGCCAAGGAGGCGCTTGGCGGCAGGGTTGACAAGCACCGGCCGGCGATTATTTGAAACAAGGATGACAGGTTCTTTTAAAGCCGATAGGATTTGGGCGATTTCCGAGGCCATGTTTTCGGCCTGCCGGATTGATGCCGGATCGGATTCTGAAAGGTTTTCC
>SKZX01000286.1 GCA_007127175.1 Desulfobacterales bacterium | reverse complement strand
TGACCATACCGGTGGTTAAAACCACCGGCTATATTATGTATCCCCTCCGGGGATGACCGGCGATAAAAACCCACAATAACCGGCAATTGTTAAGTCCAAAATGTAACTGCTGGAATCAAAAATGATCTTATTGTTCTGCAGGCGCGTCAGGGCAGATCCCAGGCCACGTACTGCGGCCGCGTTATATAAAGGCGTGAATCCAGCAGGCCCTGTTCGCGGTACTGGCTGGCTTCACGGTGAACCTTGTCCGATATCATTCTAAAAAACGCGGAACGCGACGGATACTGCACCAGCAGCACGGCATCCCACGCATCGTCCCCGATGAACGTTTTTGCATCGCCGCCGTAATAAATCACCTGGGCGCCGATCTTGTTCAGAATCGGCATCATCAGCCGGGAGTAGGTTTCATACATGGCTTCTCCCCCTTTAGGCTTGAAGCGAAGCAGGTTGACCATGACCAGGGGCCCCTCATCGGAAATGGCCTGAAGGTCCTCCAGCTGTTCCTCTGTCGGCAGTATAATGGGCATCGCTCCTCCGTTTTTTAAAAAATATTCTCCGGGATCTTGTATATCAGAAATGCCTATTGTTTTTTGACAATGCTGTTTCAATTTCGTTTCTCAGGGCGCCGGTGCTTTCCGCCAGGTGCTTTTCAAGCGCCTTTTTTGCATCCCTGCCGCCGATGCGGCCAAGCGCCCATGCGCTCATCTGCCGCACGCGCTCGTCGCCGTCTCCCACCATCGCCTTTTCCAGCTCCGGGACGTATGCACCGTCCAGAGAGTTCCCCATTGCCCGGGCTGCGTTCATCCGCCATCGCCAGATATCGGAGGATGGCATGTAAAACATGTGGGGCTGAATATGCGCCTCGTAATAGGCCACATCCATGTGCAGCAGCGCGGGCAGTGAAAAAGAAGGCGCCATGGCCGCCACCTTTTCATTTACCGGAAGCGACCCGGAGCGGGCAAGCCAGGCCCGGTTTCGGGGGCAAACGTTCTGGCAGTGATCGCACCCGTATACCCAAAGGCCCATGGGCTCCCGGAGGTCCTCCGGGGTAATGCCCTCACCGAAATAGGTCAGGTAGGAAATGCACCGGCGCGGATCGATTTTCTGTGGGCCTTTCAATGCGCCGGTGGGACATGCGGCAATGCAGGCGTTTCTGCACCAGTCCGGGCAGCCGACCGATATCGTTGGCGTATCCTGCTCGAAGGGGGCGTCCACGATCACGGCGATGGGAAGCGTCCATGATCCGCCGGCAACGGCCCGGTCTGCGTAAAACAGGCAGTTCTTGCCGAAGGTCCCCAGTCCCGCGCGGGCCGCGGCAACCCTGTGGGGCAGATGAAAAGGAATTTTGGTCTGTATGCCCGCATCCCGCAGAAACGACCGGAACGCCTTTATTTTCCGCGAGAGTCCGTCTTTTGTCAGCCGGTCGTCATCCAGGTAGCACCGGCCGAAATGGTTCTCCATTTCCCGGGGAAACCCACGGTCGAAGTAGTGGCCGAGCACCACGATAATGGATTTTGCCCCTTCCAGGATAGTGGACGGGTCCGTACCCGTGGACAGGTCGATGCCCAGTTTGTAGGCCCAGTCGTAATAGTTGCGCCTCTCCTCAAGAATCATTCTGTGTTCATCAAATGGGGACGCATCACAGATGCCGACATCCGCAAACCCCAATGCCATTGCCTTTTCAATGACCGATTCCCGGGTGAGCATGTATTTCATCTCCTTTTCAAAACGGGTTGATGCCTGATTTAACCGCTCATATTCATACTAAAAAAATGAAAGGTTGTACACAAGAATGGTTTTGGTTTCTTTTTTGTATTGACCCGGAAATCTACCTGTGATAGTGAATCATTTTTTGAAATATTGTGTATCCCGGTGAAAAGAAAACAATGAAAAAAAAGCCGAAATCAGCGTTCCGGGAGTTGGCATATTACAGCAGCATCGGCCTTTCCATTGCCTTCTCCATATTTATCGGTCTGTTCATCGGGGTTGCCCTGGATCGGCACTTTGATACAACGCCGATTTTGACGCTTGTTTTTCTGGGATTCGGGGTCGGGGCCGCCTTTTCGAATATATTAAGGGCGATTAAGCGAAGCCAGGATCTCGAATAGGCCGCAAATTGCGATAAAGACGAACCAAAAAGGATGCATTCGTAAAAGTCAATTTGGGACGTCAAAGAAAAAAGTTCAAGATCAAGGCGTGAGGACTTTTTAAGGGAACACGAAAACGGATAACACATGGTCGTTCAGGAACGCATAATCACCTTCATCGTGTGGTCGAACTGGATTATTTTTGCCGCTCTTACCGGCATCGGCATCCTGATTCCTGCGTCAACGGCCCAGATGGCCGGACTGCTTGCCGGCGGGTTGATCGCCACCGTGAATTTTCACCTGTTGTACAGGGGTCTGAGACGATCCCTGATCGAACCTGAAAAGCCATCCCACACATCCAGAATTCTGGGCAAGTACTATATCCGGTTCATCATCAGTGGAATCATCATATTCATATTGATATCCAAAAATTTTGTCCACCCCATAGGCCTGCTGATCGGCCTGTCCATCGTGGTGGCCAGCATATTTCTTGCAACGATTCGGGAAGTTGCGAAACTCATTAACAAGGAGGCGGTCTGAAGTGGAACATCCCTTTCTATACTTCGAATACCTTTTCGGGCTCATCGGGCTGGGCGATTTTGCTTACAAGTACCCGCACGTGGTCTATTCATGGGTCGTCATGGCGTTCTTGATTGTTTCCGGGGCGCTGATGGCAAAAACTATCAGCATGGTGCCCAGCATGCCGCAAAACATTCTGGAGACACTCATTTCGAATATCGAGGAATTCATCGTCCAGACGGCCGGAGAAGAAGGGCGGTTTTTATTCCCCCTGGCAGGAACGCTTTTCATTTATATCTTCTTCTGCAACCTGGTCGGCCTGTTTCCTGGATTTTTTCCGCCGACCGCCGAACTGCCCACGACCCTTGGCCTTGCCCTTATCGTCTTTTTATTTACCCATTACGTGGGCGTTAGACATTCCGGCATGGCATATTTCAAGCATTTTATTGGACCCATCTGGTGGATGGGCCCGCTCATTGCGCCCCTTGAGATCATCGGGCATTTTGCCAGGGTGCTTTCCCTCTCCTTCCGGCTTTTCGGCAACATGATGGGAAAAGAGTTCGTTCTGTTCATCCTGTTCATGCTGGCCGGCGCGTTTTTTGCCCCGCTGCCGATGATGATGCTGGGTGTTTTCGTCTCCCTGATCCAGGCATTCGTGTTCTTCCTTCTGTCCATCATGTATTTCAGCCTGGCCATGGAAGATTCACATTAATAAAACAAAATTTTTTACCCTCATAAATTGTTTTTTTGGAAGAAGCCGTTAATTTTATTCACTTAAAGGAGGTTGTCACATGGAATTCCAGATTGAAGTTGTACAGTTTTTTACCCGGATCGTAACCGTTGCGAGCCTCGGGCTGGCTTTCGCCGCTGCCGGTTGTGGTATTGCCATGTCTTTCGGCATCAAGTCCGCTGTTGAAGGCATTGCCCGCAACCCCGAGTCTTCCGGTAAGGTCACCGTCAGCATGCTCATCGGTCTGGCCCTTATCGAGGCGCTTGCCATTTACGTCCTGGTTATCTCGCTGATCCTGATTTACGCAACGCCCATGGTTGCAACGGTCACGGAACTGCTGCAAGCCATGTAGCCTGCCCGGACCGTTCAGTACCACTATAAAAAAGCCGCCCCGGTTTTTCCGGAGCGGCTTTTTTTGTGGGAAGCCCTGCAAATAAAAAGAAACAAGGGCAATAAGGACAATAAGGTTCAATTGCATTT
>SKZX01000424.1 GCA_007127175.1 Desulfobacterales bacterium | reverse complement strand
GTCATTGGCGGTGATGATCATGACAGGCAAGGCAGCGCCATTTGGATTGCCCCTGATCCGGCGGCAGGTTTCCAAGCCGTCCATTTCAGGCATGAACATATCCAGAAGCACCAGGTCGGGCTGCAGGTTTTCTAAAAGCCGCAATGCCTCAAGGCCGTTCTGGGCTTCCGCAATGCTCAGACCGTTCTGGGCAAGGGCCGATTTTATCATCAGGCGGGAGGCCTGATCATCATCTGCAACCATGACAAAAGAGTTCTTCAATTTATCCCTCACTGGGATGTCGTTCATTCGGATCGGAAATGCTGGCAAGGCCGCCAAAAACAAATTGGCGATCAAAGCGTGCCCCGTTTCATTGGAATGGCAGGGTCCATCCCGATCGTTTCAGCGCAGTCAACCATTTTCAGAACGGCGCTACTGTAATGAAGCAAATTTTGTGCCATAGTTTGTTTTTTGCGGATTTTCAGGCGGACGCCAACTATGTTGTGCGTTATCATTGGTTTTTGGATATAATGGGGTAAAAAAAAGTGGCAGCAAGGAGAGGGGCGCGGCGAGGTGTTAAATAATAAGTATGTTTTTTTTATAATAGTCTGAAAAAATCATACAAAAGCGCAAGGGCTCGTTTACTTCAAACCAAGTGGCGCGCCTGAAGGGATTCGAACCCCTGGCCTACGGATTAGAAGTCCGTTGCTCTATCCAGCTGAGCTACAGGCGCGCATCGGCTGCAGACAATTAATCGCTCACCTGCCCGGCTTTGGGGTCAATCATGGGAAGTGTCACAAATGCTGCGCCGGGGAGACGGCAATCCTTAAAGAAACATTTTTTAACATTGATTGTTTTTTATGTCCATATAAAATATAATGCGGTTGCCATCGATAAAGTGCGTTTTAAATGCCGCTGACAGGTGGTTTTGCTGGCAACGGCCTGCTTTGAATATCGATTTATTATGAAACAATGCGGTGGTCCCGGAAATTTCCTCCCTGTTTTTGCATTGCTGTTGCACTGGCAGGACCGTTAAAGCCGATACAGCCCGGCAAAAAGCAAATAGACGCAAGGGGTTGGTGGTGAACCTTTGAATCGCGGCAATGTAAAAAACAGGTTGCCCTCAGCGTCATGCATGGTAAAGTTATTAAATTGCGATTGAAACGTTACAGGCAAAGCGGATCGTTGGTTTGCAGGGTGGCGTCGCGGCGTGTCCCGGCATAAAACATCCAGGGCCGATGCTTTGCGAAAGATGTGGAAATGACGAAAAAAAACCAGAAATATGACGATAATGATACCGGCCTGATCGACACTTCAGAACGGGAAGCCCCGGAGGATTTTATCGAAGACGATGATCAGCCCGGGCAGGACGATATCGTTGAAAAGCTCAAGGATGCGGCAGCGCATGCACCCAGCCAGGCAAACCTTGTACCCTATGACCCCCTTCAGCGCTACTTGAATGAAGTCAGCCGCTACCAGCTGCTCACCCGGGAAGAAGAGATTGAACTCGGGAGGCGCGTGCAGGAAGAAAACGACCCGGATGCGGCTTTTCTCCTTGCAGCATCCAACCTCCGGCTGGTTGTGAAAATCGCCATGGAATTTCAGCGCACCTGGATGCAGAACCTCATGGACCTGATCCAGGAGGGAAATATCGGCCTGATGCAGGCGGTCCAGAAATTCGATCCGTATAAAAATGTAAAATTTTCCTATTATGCCGCGTTCTGGATAAAGGCCTATATTCTCAAGTTCATCATGGACAACTGGCGACTGGTCAAAATCGGCACGACCCAGGGGCAGCGGAAGCTTTTTTTCAACCTCAAGAAAGAAAAGCAAAAACTTATCGATCAGGGGTTTATGCCCGAGACAAAGCTCTTGTCTGAACGGCTTGGGGTATCCGAGCAGGAAATCCGGGATATGGGCCAGCGGCTCGACAGTTGGGATTTGTCATTGGATGAGCCCATGAAGGATGATTCCGATACGGAAAGAGGGGCGTTTTTCAGCTCTGAAGATGAGTCTGTGGAGAGCCAGATAGCCAAGAAGGAGCTGGAAACCCTTCTGAGAAACAAGATCGAAATGTTCAAGAAACAGCTTAATGAGCGTGAATTGGACATTTTCGAAAAGCGGGTATTCACGGATACGCCTGAAACCCTCCAGGAAATTGGCGATAAATATGCCATATCAAGGGAAAGGGTGAGGCAGTTGGAAAAGAATATCGTAAAGAAGATGAAAACGTTTCTTGAAAAAGAAATTCCGGATTTTGATTCCTACTATTTTCATCATGATGAGCCTGATGAATGATTTTTTCGAATATTTATGTGGAGAGCCATGTTGCCGTACACTAAAAGGCTGCCCGCCCCGATATTGTTTGCCGTATTTCTCCTGATTGCAGGATGTGCATTTCTTCACCAGGAAAGCCGGGAGACCCGGTTGCACGCTGATAATGCAGCAGTTGCGGCTGATGCCTTTCATATCCCTTCCGGCAGTTATTACTATTACCTGGCAGCGCAGCGGATGATCAAAAAGCATGAAATGTCAGGCGCCGTCCGGTTTCTGGAGGAAGCGGTGTTGCAAGACCCGGAAACTGTCCTGCTTAAACAGGAACTCGCGCTGGTATATATTCAGGCCGGCAGAAAAGACGATGCGCTGGCCCTGTGCGAGGAAATCCTCGAAATCCGGCCGGGCCATGTGGAGGCGCTGATTATCGCCGGGTCCATAAGGCAGTCTATGGGCGATATCGAAGCAGCCCGGACGCTATATGAACGGGTGATCGAAAATGAGCCGGACCGGAAAAACATCTATCTTGTGCTGGGGCGCCTCTATTTTCAGGACGACCTTCACGCAGATGCGGTCAATGTGTTTCAAAGACTCGTTGAGCGATTTCCGGATGCGTATGTGGGCTATTACTATCTTGGCATGGCGTTTGCCGGATCCGGGAATAAGGACAGGGCTATCGCGGCATTCAGTCGTGCGGTGGAGATCGAGCCGGGGTTTGCGGAGGCCCGCTTCGAGCTTATCAATATTTACGACGACATGGATGATCGTGATAAAATAATCGATATTTATGAAGATATCGTAAGGGATGATCCGGATGACATATCCGCGGCGATTGCACTGGGACTGCTCTACCTGAAAAATGATTATGAATGGAAGGCCGATGCGCTTTTCGAAAGGCTGGGGCTTATGGCCGGCATTGACCGGTCGGTGATTGACACCGTTGTGCAGGATCTGATCTCCCAAAACCGCTATGAAGAAGCCGTTTCAGTTATCGAGGGCATGCTTAAAGGGCTTCCCGAAGACGATGACCTTCATTACCTTGCCGGTATCAGCGAATACCTCATCGACAATTTTGACGGCGCTCTTTTTCATTTGCGGCGGGTGGGGCTTGAATCACGGTTTTATGTTGACGCGGTACTCCAGAAAGCCGTGATATATAATCGGGAAAAACAGCGGATGTCAGGGATTCGCGTACTTGAAGAGGCCTTTGAAAATGCAGAAAAATTCAGGGAGCCCGACAGAATAAGGGTTGCCCGCTTCCTTGGCGCTTTTTACATCGATGAGGCCGACTTTCAGGGGGCCATCGGTGTTTTGACGCAGGCCGTTGAAATGGACCCTGACAATACGGATTTGCATTATGACCTGGGTGTTGCCTATGACAAAAGCGGGGATCCCGAAAACACCATCGCGCAGATGAAGCGGATTATCCATATGGACCCGGAACATGCCGATGCATTGAATTATCTAGGATATACTTATGCATTGGAAGGGATTCACCTCGAGGAGGCGGAATCGCTCATCCGCCGGGCCCTTGAAATAAAGCCCGACAGCGGCTATATCCTTGAC
>SKZX01000049.1 GCA_007127175.1 Desulfobacterales bacterium | reverse complement strand
CAAGGGAAAGGACAGGGTATTTGACCCCGTGAAAATCATGGCGGTCATCGATCACGTCACACCTGCAAAGGATTCCAAAACCGCCCTGCAGGGTAAAATATTGCGCGATTGGGCAAGAAGGCACAATATCGTGAACTTTTTCGATGTGGGCAGAAACGGCGTGTGCCATGCCCTTTTCCCCGAAAAAGGGTTTGTGCGGCCCGGGCGCACCATTATCATGGGGGACTCTCACACCTGCACCCACGGGGCCTTCGGCGCCTTTGCCGCAGGTGTTGGCACCACAGACCTGGCGGTTGGCATATTGAAAGGGGTCTGTGCGTTTCGCTACCCCCGCTCCATGAAAATCATCATTGACGGCAGGTTGCCCGATGGCGTTTTCGCAAAGGACCTCATTCTCCACATCATCGGAAAGCTCGGGGTGAACGGCGCCACGGACCGGGTGATCGAGTTTGCCGGACCGGCAATTGAAAAAATGAGCATGGAATCCAGGATGACCCTTTGCAACATGACGGTCGAGGCCGGCGCCACTTCGGGTATCTGCTATCCGGACGAGACCACCGTGGATTATCTCTGGCCGTTCATAAAGGCTGACTACCCTTCACGGGAGGCCGCCCTTGCCGAATACCGGGCGTGGCTGCCGGACCCGAACGCCGCCTATGAAGAAGTCCTTGAAATTGATGCTTCGGAACTCGTGCCCCTGGTGACTTTCGGCTATAAGCCGGACAATGTCAAGCCGGTCTCGGAAATGACGGGAACACCGGTTGACCAGGTCTATATCGGTTCCTGCACCAACGGTCGCATCGAGGATCTGCGTATTGCGGCCGATGTGCTGAAAGGGCATACAATCAGTGCTTCCGTCCGGGGGATCGTTTCTCCTGCCACACCGGCCATATATAGCCAGGCCCTGGAAGAGGGGATTATCAAGGTTTTCATGGATGCAGGGTTTTGCGTCACCAATCCTACCTGCGGCGCGTGCCTGGGGATGAGCTGCGGTGTCATTGCCGAGGGGGAAGTCTGTGCATCCACGACCAACCGGAACTTCAACGGCCGAATGGGCAGGGGCGGGATGGTGCACCTCATGAGCCCTGCCACGGCGGCTGCGACAGCCATTTCCGGCCACATTTCTAATTCAACATTGTTCAACGGATAAAGCGAGGCGTTCATCAATGGCACATTTCAGCGGAAAGGCGTTGTTTCTCGACAGGAGCGATATTAACACGGATGAAATCATTCCGGCCAAATACCTGACCGAAATTTCCAAGGAAGCGCTCAAACCCTTCCTGCTTGAGGATCTTGCACTGGACGGGTTTGACCCGGCACGGGACCTGGAAGGTGTCTGCGTGATTGTCACCCGTGCCAACTTCGGCTGCGGCTCGTCTCGTGAACATGCACCGTGGGCGCTCGAGGTAAACGGCATTCGCATGGTCATTGCGGAGAGCTTTGCACGGATTTTCCGCCAGAATATGTTCAACTGCGGCATGCTGGCCATAGAGTTGCCGGCCGAAGATATTGACCGGGTCTTCATGGAATTTTCCGTTGGTGATACCACCATTACAGCAGACCTCGCGGCGAATGTGCTGAGTATTGCTTCGGCCGGGAAAAAAGTGGATATCGGGTTTACCATCGGTGATTTCGACCGGGCGTTGGTCAGCGCCGGGGGTTGGCTTGAGTTTGCGGACAAAAATTATTGACGACTTCGCAAAAACGCCAATATCTGCGTTACGCGCAATTTCCGAAGAATCTCACGTACGGCTAAGTACGCTCAATTCTTCAAAAATTGCGCAAGCCTTGATCTTGGACTTTTTTCAAAGTCGTCTGATCGACTTTTTACGAGTTCATCAATTATTGACGGCTTCGCAACTTAAATGCATTTGTAAAGTCGCAATCTGAAGACTTCGCAAAAACGCCAATATCTGCGTTACGCGCAATTTTTGAGAAATCCGGGGCCGGATCTGATGTCCGCCCCCGGGTTTTCCAGTCTTGCGCCCAAAAGCGCTTATGTGCGGATTTCGATTTTTCTTGGCTTCGCTTTTTCAGCCTTGGGCAGAACGAGCTTCAAAACCCCTTCCGACAAGCGTGCATCGATCTTGCCCTGGTCAATCAGCTCGGGAATGGTGAACTGCCTGAAATACCGTCCCACTTCGTATTCGATGAGCAGGTCCTCCTCGTTCGCTTCTTCAAAAGGCGTGATTTCTCCCGCAATTGTAAGGGTGTTTTCACGAAGGTCAATATCGACATTGTCCGGCTTTACCCCCGGCATATCCGCCATGAGGTTGATCTCGTGTTCTGTTTCAAATATGTCAACGGCAGGAATAAACACCAGTCCGCTCCGGGTCTGCTCCGTCGCACCGGAGACCTCCTGCTTTTTACCGACCTTGATTTCTTTGCCTTCATCATGGTGTGTCATTGCCAAGCCCTCCTTTCCTGATCGTAAATAAAACGAAATTATTTGATTTCGATTTTTCTGGGTTTTGCTGCTTCGGCCTTGGGAATCGTCACCTGAAGGACGCCGTCTTTCAGCACTGCCGAAACCCGATCCCGGTCAATATCCCCGGGTAGGGCTATGGCGCGTGAAAATCTGCCGGATTCACGCTCCCTGCGGTGATATTTCGCCGAAGGCTCCACTTCGATCATTCTCTCCCCGCTGATGGTGATGTTGCGGCCCATGGTCTGTATGTCGAGGTTTTCAGCGGCGACCCCCGGGAGTTCGGCACGCAGGACATACGCTTCCGCTGTTTCGGTCAGGTTGACAAGCGGGAAAACACCGGCGCCCCTTCCGGCAAACCGGGAAGGTTCAACCTGCCGGAAAACCTGGTCCAGGTGCCGTCTCATGCGGTCAAGTTCATCAAAATGGGACCTTAAGCCATGTGTCGGTAAATTCCACAATCCTCTTGTAAACATGTGACAGCCCTCCTTTTAAAATAGTGTGTATCGCCTTTCGTACATGCCCTGTTCTGTACTTTGAATTGGACGACACGGAAAGTCGTACACTAATAATATAATGTTATATCAGTTGTTTGAGATTAAAATTACAATAAGCATCACGGGTGATGTGTCAAGGTTTCCGCAGGCGATTTTTTTTTGGAAAAATACCTTTGACATAACTTTACGTTTACGTTATGTTCATAAAACGCGTTTCGTATATTTAAACAGTGTGTTTCATTGTTAAAAGTGATATGATTTGAGGACATGCGTCCGCTTGTTTAAGGAGTTTGAATCACATTGACGACATGGCCTGATGGTCGGGAGGTGGGAATTGGATTTTGACTTGAGTACCGAACAGGAAATGATCCGAAAGGAAGTCCGGAAGTTTGCGGAAAAAGAAATCGCACCGGTTGCCACGGAACTGGATGAGCAGGAGGCGTTTTCGCCGGAGCTGACGAAAAAAATGGGGGAAATCGGCCTTTTCGGCATGTTCGTGTCCGAGCAGTTCGGCGGCCAGGAGCTTGACTACCTGTCCTATATCATTGCCGTGGAGGAAGTCGCCAGGGTCGATGGCTCCCAGGCGGCAACCATTGCAGCCGGCAATTCCCTCGGTATCGGTCCCATTTATTATTTCGGCACCAAACGGCAAAAGGAAAAATACCTGCCTGAACTCTGCACCGGAAAAAAGCTGTGGGGCTTCGGGCTCACCGAACCCACCGCCGGATCCGATGCGGGGGCATCCAAGACGGCAGCTGTCCAGGACGGCCGGGACTGGGTGCTCAACGGATCGAAGATATTCATCACCAACGCGGCCTGTGAGCTCTCCCTCGGGGTGACGGTCCAGGCCATTACCGGGCGAAAGGAAGACGGTCGGCCGGAGTACACCTGCTTTCTCGT
>SKZX01000081.1 GCA_007127175.1 Desulfobacterales bacterium | reverse complement strand
TCAGTAATTGTCGTTGACCGTGTATTTGTCAGTCCACAGATTGAATGTGGCCTAAATTGCGCCCGAATGGCTCAGCAATCATCTTTACCGTGTTTTTTCAATTCCATCAACCTTTGATTGCTGTAATCGGGGTAAAAATCAGGAGAAAAGGGTAATCCCGGGGGCTACCCGCCGATGGCAAACATGCGTGATCCGCACCCCGCTTTATGTTCGGCATCCGTCATTTTCAGCGGCTTTTTTCCCACCGCTGCAATGATCACGCGGGCGAGTTCGGCATCGGTTGCATTCTCGCGGAGCGGTGTCTTGATGTCGGTTACGATCTCAGACAGCAGGCAGCTGCGAAGCAACCCGTCAGCCGTCAGCCTGAGCCGGTTGCACCACTTGCAGAAATGATGGCTGACCGGGCTGATAAAACCGATTTCCCCCGGTGCGCCTTGAATGCGATACCGGTCGGCCGGCCCGCGGCTGTGGATTTCACCGGCGGGGATCAGATTCCCGAGGGGGGCGATAATTGAGCGGATATCGGCTTCTGACAAGGGGGTGGCGTTTTCAGGGCCGCCCGGCGCAAAGTAGGGCATCTGCTCGATAAAGCGGACGTGGAAGGGGTAGTCAAGACTCAGGGCGGCCAGGGCTTTCAGCTCATCGTCATTGATGCCTTTCAGGGCCACAACGTTGATTTTAATCGGGGAAAAGCCTTTTTGAAGGGCCGCCGAGACGGCCGACCATACCTGGTGAAAACCGTTATAGCCGGTAATGCGTGCGTATTTTTCAGGATCCAGGGTGTCGAGGCTGATATTCAGGCGCTGGATGCCGATATCGCGCAGGCGGTCCAGGTGTCTTTCCAGCAGGAGGCCGTTGGTGGTGAGGGATATATCGCGCAGCCCCGGAATTATGACCAGTTTTTCCAGTAAATCGTCAAAACCCTTTCTTGCGAGCGGTTCCCCTCCGGTTATCCTTATCTTTTCAATGCCGAGCCTTGCGCCGATTTCTGCAATCCGCGCTATTTCCTCGTATCGCAGGATGGCGCTGTGGGGGAGCTTGGGGATTCGTCCCCGGGGGGTGCAGTACAGGCAACGGAGGTTGCAGCGGTCCGTGATGGAAATGCGCAGGTAATTGATGTGCCGTTTGTGGTTGTCTTCGAGTCGGCCGTTAAGCGGGCCTTCGGCATGCCGGGTCATTCGCGTCAATCATCCGATATATTGTATTTCAGCCTGTATTCGGGTATTTCAATGATCGGGGGCCGTTCGTGCCCCTCGATGTGAAACGTGTCCTTCTGGTAATGTCCGGGTACTTTCTGATACTGTATCAACTCATTATACACGTTCTGCCGGATTTCCACCATGCCATAATTTTCGATCCGCTTGAGAAATGTTTTCATGATAACAAAAGCCATTTTACCCAGCGCCTTGGTGTCCTGGTTCCGGTGCACCCGCTTGTCAAGGTCCACCTGGGCCATGACGTCCATTCCCCATTTGTCGTAAATGTCCATTATCATGCTGGTTTCAATGCCGTAACCAATGGGGAAGGGGATGGCTTCCAGGATTTCGCGGCATGCGGCATATTCGCCCGACAGGGGCTGGAGGATTTGGGTCAACTCCGGGTAAAACAGGGAAAACATGGGGCGTGTGACCAGTTCGGTGACCCGTCCGCCGCCGGTCGGTCTTACCCGTTGGTCATCGCCTGCAAGGGGGCGGTCGTAAAAGGCTTTTACGTACTTGATGTGATCGAAGGTCAGGAGCGGGCCCAGAAGGGCATAGGCGAAACGGTGGTGAATATTGGTGATGTCCGCATCCAGGTAAACGATGATATCGCCTTTCGCGACATACAGGGCCTTCCATAAGTTTTCGCCCTTTCCCTTGAAAACCGGCAGGCTTGGCAGAATATCGTTGGCGGCGTAAACATTGGCGCCGTATTCGGCGGCGACCTCGCAGGTATTGTCCGTGGAGCCCGAGTCCACGACCACTATTTCGTCAAGAAGGGGATAGCGGGTCATCAGTTCGGACTTCATGATAACAATTTGCTTGGCAATGGTTTTTTCTTCATTGAGGGTGGGCAGGCAGAGGGATATGGCGACCTGCTTGCGGTCTTTTTTCCTGACCAGTTGGCCGATGTCCTTGAATTTCGAGTGGTGAAAGGTGTTTTCCCGCAGCCAGTTTCTATTTTTCATCGCAAAAACCCCTGTCCATGGCCAAAAGCAGGCCGATGATCTGGGCGATACCGATAAACATGGGGTTGATCCGCATGGTGGCGTTTGCAAGGTGGGCGTTTTTGCCGGTGGTGATGCCGACAGCCACGGCCGGGATGTTCCGGGAAAGGAATACGGACAATTCGGATTCGCTTGATTCGCTGACGGGCTTCAGGCCGAGGCTCTTTATGACGGCCACGGTGCATTTGACCAGCGGGTGCCCGTATTTCAATGCGGCGGCATTCTGAACCGTTATGGTCTCCATTTTCAGGGCCACGGAATGCTCATGGCCGATGCCTTCCACGATGTCTTCTATTTTTTGGTAAACGTCCTTGACCATTTCGTCGGAGTCGCTCTGGATTTCGAATCCGAGGCGGGCGTGAATGGCAATTTCACCGTGTTTGTGGCCGCCGGAGATCCTGCCGATAATAATGCGGCACCGGGGCCGCTGGGGCAGGTTGATGCAAAGCAGTTCATTGATGACTTCATTGAGTATCAAAATGGCGTTGGGCTTGTATTTATGGGCCGGAAAGTGTCCAGGGGTCGGAATGTTGCACAAAATTTCACCCCGGATAATCCCTTCGGAATAGTAATTGAAATGCCCGAGTTCCTGGCCTTCCATTATTATGCCGCTGCGGACGGGCCGGGTCCATGTGTTCAGGAGGTGCCGGATGCCCCTCAGGTTGCCCCTGGCCAGGGATTGGGTGACGCCTGCTATCACGATATCGGATGAAAAAGTGAGTTTGAGGTGCCGAAGGATCAGGGGGAGGGTGGCCAGTATGCCGACGCTCACGGTATTGTCGAGGATGCCGGGTCCGGTTATGGCGTTTTTTCTGACCACATAGTTATGGTCGACATCATCAGCGGAATACGGTGTGTCCAGGTGGGCGGTCAGGAAGATCGGGTCATGTTTTTTGCTGGCTGTGCCCTTGATGATGCCGATGGCGTTTTTCAACTGGTCCTTGCCGCATTCGTCGACCATGGCGCCGGCCAGCCGCTCCAGGAAAAGGTCGCTTCTTGCATCCTCATCAAATGTGGGCCCGGGTGTTTGACCCACAAGGACGATGTTTGAAATGACCGTTTCCTTTATGGCCTGTATCTGGTCCACGAAAAACGGCAGTTTTTTTAATATGTCGTCCATCAGAAAAAAATTCCCGCATCGGCGGCGTTGAATGCAGTGTAACAGTTTTTACACGTTCTTTTAGTATAAGATAATATTAATGATCGGTAAAATCAAAAAAGAGTAAAATAGCAGTTAAATTGACGAACAACTGAAATAATGCCCTGAAAGGGAATGATCGTAAATGCGGCGTTTATATTCCACATCGGGGCATGCGTGTCAATTCGGTGTTCAAATGCCCCAGCGGGGCATGAGAGTATAGCCGGTGGTTTTAACCACCGGTCTGCGCATGGCCATTTTAAGCCAGAGTCCTGAAGGGACGACATTCAACATATATCGTCCCTTCAGGACTCTGTGTTTATTGGGGGAATTACCAACCGGTGGTTGAAACCACCGGCTATATTGTTTATCCCCTCCGGGGATGAATTGTAAAAAAAGGGGACAGATTTATTTTTTCAGGCCCAGTAGTTGAGGATGGCGTCGCACAGGCCGTCAATGGTGTAGGTATCCGCCGCCACATGGACCGTAAAACCATTTTCAACG
>SKZX01000001.1 GCA_007127175.1 Desulfobacterales bacterium | reverse complement strand
GGAGTTCCTCGACATGGTACGTCACCGATGCGTTGTGATAGTTCTTTTCCCTGTAAAGGGATTCGATTCTCCGGACATTTCTGTTGATCCGGTAAATGTTGAGTATGGAACCGGTTGAAATGTCGATCTGATCCATGAGGTCATCATCTTTGTATGCCCGGTTTCCGGAAAAGGTTATTTCCCTCACGGTGGGTTTCTCCCTTACCCTGAAAATGACCCGTTTCCCCTCGTCCGCCGGCTCGGAAAGCACCTGGACATCGTCGAAATACCCCATTTTATAAATCGCTTGCAGATCCGCGGACAAAGCGGTTTCATCATAGACATCACCCGGTCGGGTCCGCAAAACCCGCTCAATAGCGGCATCTTCAATGCGCTGGTTGCCCTCTATGACAACGGCCGTAACACTTTCGGCCTGGGATGCAGCCGCGTGCGGCAGTACCAATGCCATGCCAATCACAACAATCAATCCAATCCGGAAAAACATAAATTTTCGCCTGTTCACTATTTTCAGTGTTGCGCAGGAAAGCGGTCTTTGCACTGCGGGAATACCGTTTGCATTCTGTGGATTATACTCGTGGCCGAAGCCAGAACCCACAAAAAAACGGCTTCCGGCCGGACTTTATTCGCTATCCTGTTCGACATCCACGAGCTTTCCATCACGTATGGTCATGCACCGCTGCATGCACCGGGCCAGCTTCATGTTATGGGTAACAACCACCATGGTCATCTGCATTTCCCTGTTGAGCTGCATCAAAAAATCATGAACCTGGATGGAATTTCTGATATCAAGGTTGCCCGTCGGTTCATCGGCCAACAGTAACGGGGGGTTCATGACAAGCGCGCGGGCCAGTGCGACCCGCTGCTGCTCTCCGCCGGACAGGTCATTGACCCGGTGGGAAAGGCGGTCTTTCAAACCGACACGAACCAGGATCGCTTCAGCCAACGGCCGGATGCTTTTTTTCGCCATTCCGGCGATCATCCCCGGCATCATGACATTTTCAAGGGCCGTAAACTCGGCAAGTAGGTAATGGAACTGGAACACGAAGCCGATGGTCGTGTTCCTGAAATCCGCCAACTGCTTCTTGTCCATTTCAAAAACATCTTTCCCCCTGAAAAAAAACCGCCCGCTGTCCGGTTTGTCCAGCGTCCCCAGGATATGCAGCAGCGTCGATTTGCCAAGCCCCGATTCACCCACGACCGAGATCGACTCCCCCTGGTTTATGGAAAGGGAGGCATCGCTGAGTATCTGTATGGGGCTGCTGTTATATTCAAATCCCTTGGAAATGCCCGTCAGGCGAATCAGCGGCTCTCTTGCGGGACTGTTACCGCCCGGTTCACGTTGCCCGTTCTGTTTGCGCATATATCCGGTATTACCCATAACGGATCGCCTCCACGGGGTTCAGCCGCGACGCCTTGTGCGCCGGGTACAGGGTGGCCAGAAAACAGATCACCATCGCGGCACCGATAATGGTGGCAATATCGAAGAACTCGAGCTGCACTGGCAGAGAAGTGAAATAATACACGTCTCCGGGCAGTTCAATGAATTTATAGTGCTTCAGCAGAAGGCTTCCTGCGACACCCAGCACGGTCCCCAGAAATGTTCCGATAACGCCGATGATCATTCCTTTGAACACGAATATCTTCCGGATGCTGGCATCGGTCGCCCCCATGGCTTTCAAAATGGCGATATCCTTGGTCTTGCTCATGACCAGCATAATCAGCGTGCTGGCGATATTGAACGCCGCAACAAGGATAATCAGCGTCAGGATAATAAACATGACTTCTTTTTCCAGCTTCAGGGCCTGGAAAAAATTCCGGTTTAATTCCATCCAGTCAATGGACCAGTATGGAAACCCCAGCAATTCCTGTATCTTCTCAGAAATGGCATCCGCGCGGTAGATATCGGCGATTTTGACACCGATCCCCGATACGCTGTCGCCTGCTTTTAAAAGATTCTGGGCGGCTTCAAGGTGAATATAGGCGAGCGATGCATCATATTCATGAAAACCGGAAGTAAACACCCCGGTCACCTCAAACCGGCTCATGGCGGGCATGTGCCCGGCCGGGGACAGGATGCCGCGCTGCGAAATCAGGTAAATGCTGTCGCCGCGCCGGACGCCCAGTCGATCGGCCAGGCTCTTTCCGATAACAATTCCCGGAACGCGGTAACCGCCCGCGCCTTCTCTCCCGGGCACGAGAATATTTCCCAAATCTTCCCGGTCCACCCCCATTATCTCGGAGCCTTCGAATGACGGGTCGAGCCCGCGGAGCATCGCCCCGGACATCCCCCTGGACGAGCGCAGCATCACCTGGGACTCCATAAAGGGGATGACCGATTTGACATCGATTGCCGCCTCAATCCTGTCGATCACCTCCCGGTAATCGTCGAACCGATTCCCCTGCTGCCGCACGACGATATGCGGCTCGACACCAAGGATTTTCGATTTGAAAAAGGATTCGGCGCCGGACATCACGGCAATCACAATGATAAGGGCCATTACCCCCACCGTGACACCGGCCATGGAAAGCACACTGATAAAGGAAATGAAGCCCTGCTTCTGCCTGGACTTCAAATAGCGGCCGCCAATAAAATATTCAAAAGGCATTTTAACCCTTTAACCGATTACAATATCAGACTATTTTTTTTCCGCCGGTTTCAGGTGCGGGAAAAAAATCACGTCGCGTATGGAAGGCGAATCCGTCAGCAGCATGGCAAGCCGGTCGATGCCGATGCCCTCACCCGCAGTCGGCGGCATACCGTACTCCAATGCTTCGATGTAATCTTCGTCCACCGTGTAAACAGCGCCCTCCTCCATCTCCTTGCTTTCCATCTGGCGGACAAAGCGCTGTTTCTGATCGACCGGGTCATTGAGTTCGGAAAAACCGTTCGCGATTTCCCGGCCGGCGATGAACAGTTCAAAGCGGTCGACGATATCCGGGTTTTCATGGCTCCTTCGCGAAAGCGGCGAGACTTCCACCGGGTAATGGGTAATGAAGGTCGGCTGCACCAGGTGCGGCTCCACCAGCTGGTCAAAGATCTTCGTGATCAGCTTCCCCCTGCTCACCGGCATGCCGTCCGGCCCCATCGCCCGGATGCCCCTTTCCATGGCAAAGGTTTTCAGCCGCTCCCCGTCAGCGATGACTTCAGGGGCGACCCCGCCGATGTCAGCGATGGCCTCCATCAACGGCATGCGGCGCCAGGTCCCGCCCAGGTCGATGTCCATGCCCTGGTAATGGATCCGCGTCGTACCGCACACATCCGCCGCCACCCGGGCGACCATGTCCTCCGTCAGCGCCATCAGATCCTCATATGTGGCATAGGCCTGGTAGAATTCAAGCATGGTGAATTCGGGGTTGTGCTGGGTGGATATGCCTTCATTGCGGAAATTGCGGTTAATTTCAAAAACCCGCTCGAAACCGCCCACGACCAGGCGTTTCAGGTAGAGCTCGGGTGCTATGCGCAGGTACAGGTCAATCCCCAGGGCATTATGATGGGTCTTGAACGGCCGGGCGTCCGCCCCCCCCGGGATAACCTGCATCATGGGGGTTTCCACCTCCATGAAATCGTTTTCCCCAAGAAAACTGCGAACAGCCGCCATCAAACGGGTTCTCTTGAGAAAAATCTCCCGGGTATCGGCATTCATGATCAGATCCAGGTACCGCTGGCGATATCGTTTCTCCGGATCCTTCAGCCCGTGAAATTTTTCCGGCAGGGGTCGGTAGGACTTGGCAAGGAGCCGGAAATTCTCAGCAAGCAAAGTCTTCTCACCGGTTTTCGTGATAAACAGGGCGCCTGTGATGCCGATGAAATCACCGATATCGAGTTTTTTGAAAAACCCGTAGGCCGCCT
>SKZX01000102.1 GCA_007127175.1 Desulfobacterales bacterium | reverse complement strand
CATATCAACCGTTGTCATTATGAACGCAATGGCTGCAATTTTAGAACAGAAACGGTTATTGATTGTTTTGAAAGACCTTAACGAATGACGGGTGCATCACAATTTTCAACATGGCACATGAACGTCCGGCTTGAGGGGGTGCGGATCACCGGGTCCCTTTCACTGTCATCCATGGGCCGGTGCAGGTTGTATTCCATGTTTGCTTCACCCCCCCCCGGCCCCAAGAAATGAGGATGCTGCCGGACAAATTATATGCAAGTGTGCTGCCTGTTTTCAATAGGGGTCACCGGAAAGCCTTGACATAGCAGCTGCGGATCAGCTCAAAATGGTTTCTGTGGGTGCGGATTTTCCACCAGACATGCCCGCGGGCATCGATCTGCCACAAGGGTTTCAGCTCGCCGTTTTCCTCACCTAACAATGCAGTGATGTTGTCGAGGCCGGAACCGGCAAAAGGGCCTTCCGGATTGCCGCCCAGCCAGTTCTCGGGCGGGGCGCTCTCCGTGGACCAGGAAAACGGGTCGGAAAGGAGGAACTGGCCCTTGCCCGCCCTTACCAGGCGGTTTGCCGCCTGCAGGTGCAGCATGGGCCGGGGGAGCTTGTCCACCATGTTAAGGGATGCGGCAGCGGCAAAGGTGCCGGCGGCAAACGGCGGATGCATGGCATCAGCCACGATGAATTCCACGTTTTCCATGTTCCATTCGGGAGGTATCGCCAGCTGCCGGCTTTTAGTGATCATGCCCTCCTCAGGCAGATCAAATATCTTGCCACTGCTTTGCATGATCTCCCGTGCCGTTTTGACAAAGGCTTCCGAGTTGTCGATACCAACGGCATAATCGAATTTGCGGCCCATTTCGAATGTGAAGCGCCCCACGGCGCCGCCCATGTCCAGGCAGAAACCGCCGTCAGGCGCCATAAGCGCGGCCCACTCGGCATATGCGGTTGTGGCCTCGGGATCCCCCATCAGATCGGAATAATGGCTCCACAGGTAGGAAGCGACCACAGGGGACAATTCATACTTGGAGCCCGAGGTGCGCGTCGCCTGGTCGTTGGGAAGAATACAGGCCACCCCGTTTCCAACGGGATATGTCCGGCCGCACGCCGGGCAAGAAAGTTTGCCTTCCATGATATCATTGCCGTCCTGCCGTGTAATGGCGGTGTCAAGCGGGTACTCCCCGGGCAGGCAGGCCGGGCACACCAGTATTTCAAGCATCCAGGTTTTCACACAAATATTTCCGGATCACGTTGACGGTTTAAGCGTAAACACCTTGTCCAAACCTTTTTCAGTTGAACCGCTTATTGTTCGGCGGCAGCCAGAACCTCGTTCAAATCAGCATGGTCGCCGGCAAACTGGTCCCTGTGTTCGAAAAGGAGCCTTTCGCCGGGGCCTAACACAAAAACACCGCCCTGCTGCCAGGGGTCACCGGCAGTGGATCCCTGGCGGAACCCTTTTGTTATGGCTTTAATGCCGCGGTAAACAGACGCCGGCCCGACGGACCGCCACAGACCGCGCACCAGTTTGAACGCCCTGTAAGCGGAAAGGTCCGGACTGACAAACATTTCACCGGTAAAACCATATTTTTCGACAAAAGCATTTGCCTGGTCATGGGTTCCGCTGCCCATGGCAACAAGTGAAATGTCTTTTTTGTCCAGCTGTTTTTTGATTCCCATAAGGGCAGCGACCTGCTGCCGGGCAAAAAGTCAGCCGAAATGGCGGAGAAAGGCAAGCAGTACGACCCTGTTCTTCCAAATGGATTCCAGGCTTATTGCTTCACCCTGTGCATTTATAACCGTAACGCCGCCTATTCGCGGCTTCAGATCATCGTAGGTCATGATTCATATCCTTCTATGGGAAAAAAAATATCTTTTAAGGTTTTTAATACTAATGCGTTTTTCATGCTTTGCAACCGAATATTTTAACATTTAAGCCAGAAGGGGATCGCCTTTAAAGGCGGCACAGCCGGCAAAAGTGTTTGACTTGCTAAAGTTTTCAGGTAATATGAAAAATACGAAAAAGCCAAACCAATTGTGAAATTGGGACGGAAAGTCACGGGTCTTTCTGATACCTGGGCGTTTCTGCGATTCGATCAAGACAGCCGGATTGCCATTTCGATAGTGGCGGTCCGGCTTTTTTTATGCATTTTCAAATCGCTTAAAAAACCAAGGGCCAGGTTTGCCCGCCTGCGGGCTGAAACAAGACACACCCTTGATTCTCAAACGAAATTCGAATTCTCAGACGGGTTTTCATATGAATGTATTTTTTGACATTGCACAAAGGGGCATTGGCATTGGTGCTGTCCATTTTGGCTCAAGGAGGGGAATGTTATGAAAACATGTCAAAAAAGGAAGTCCGGCTTTGCAAAAGGGTATCTGTTGACGGCTGTTTTTCTGGTGCTTGCCTGTTTCCTGGCCGGATGCGATGGAAGCGTCAGCGGTAAAAAGGATGACGATGGCGGCCCGTTTTTGGGCGGGGAGGGTACTGGTGAAAAGGGGATCATCACCTTCTGGCGGTATTTTGGTGAGTACGGCACCAATGATTGGGGCACGAATTTTTCCGTTGATCTTGCCGATGACGGCGGCTTTCTGGTGGCAGGCGAGAGATGGTTGCGCCCTGAGTGGGGAGGGGATTACAGCGCAGTTGACGCAAGGGATTTTATTATTTTCAAAGCAGACGAAAAAGGCATTCTCGAGTGGCGAACGACGGCGCATAACCCTGTGGTTGAGGAGATCCTTTATGATGTCAAACAGACCGCCGACGGCGGGGCAATAGCGGTTGGCACGCTAAAAGAAGGGGAGGATCTTCTTTATGCCCTTGCCATAAAGGTGGACTCAGAGGGTGCCATCGAGTGGAAGAAAACCTTTGACGGTGGCGGGACACACTTTAACGAGGCCCGCGCCGTTTGCGTGCTGGATGATGGGTATGCCATTGCGGGCGCCACCCACAGCGAGGTTGGGGTCCGCGAATTTTATTTCTGGTTTTTTAAAATTGACTTCAATGGCAATAAAATCGAGGGCTCTGAGCGCTTGCCGGTGTTGCGGGCCGCAGCCAGAGCCATGGACAAGATCGATGGCGGGGGCTTTATTCTTGCAGGACATGCCAGGTATGCCGTTGGCGGGCAGACACCCCACTTGCACATCGCCCGGCTCGATGAAAACGGTGATCCCCTCTGGAACCGGTATTATGGAACGGGATTTGCTGAAGCCGTTCGCAGTGTCGGTCAAAACGGGTTTATTGTTGCAGGAACGACAAGCGAATATCCCTGGACGCCGGATCATAGCAAAGCAGATGGCCGTGTTCTCCGCATTGATTCGGAGGGTGATGTGATTTGGGACCGAGTGCTGGGCGGTTCAGACGGCGATACGTTCAATGGCGTTGGCATAACGGCATCCGGCAATTTTATTGCTGCAGGTCTTACCCGTTCCTATACCGATTCATACGGGCGCCCCAAAATTTTTCTGGCCAAGCTGGATAAAAACGGGGACCCCCTCTGGCAGAAAGCTAAGGGGAAAAAGGGGATGAACGAGGACGCCGGCCATGCAATGGCGATGACCCCGGATGGCGGGTTTGTCGTCGCCGGCCGGGGGCCGAACACCCTCGTCAAATTTGACAGGAACGGAGACACCGTAAAACTCGACGATGTTGATTTTTCGTATACGGTGGTGGAGGATGAAGGGCTGATCAACATGATGAATGCCGCGGATATCGCCATGACTGCCGCCGACGCGGTCATCATTCCTTTCAGGGTTGGCGCCATGCCAACCGACCTGCTGATCGATACGCTGGACGGGATGACGGCAGCGGAATGGTGCAATCGTGGCGGCAGCTTCCAATGGGAGCGCTTGCCGCAGGCGCT
>SKZX01000345.1 GCA_007127175.1 Desulfobacterales bacterium | reverse complement strand
GTCCGGCACGTGATGGTCAGGGGCGATATGGTGGTCAAAAACGGTCGGCTTGCGCGTCTCGATGCGGGCAGCATCATTGCTGCCGTCAATGCCATTGCACAGAAAATTCGGCTGACCGACAGGGGCGAAAGCCGGGCTCAGGGCGAAAGGTAGGCCCATGGCAGCGGTTCCGGAATGGTCTGTCCCGGGAGATAATGCCTGCCGTGAAATAGCGGCCGGCTGTGTCGATATATGGCGCTCCCGGATTGATTTGACGCCAGGGGATGTTTCCGCTTTTTTCGAACTGCTTTCAGCGGATGAGCAGGCCAGGGCCGATCGGTTTCGCTTTGACCATCACCGCAGCCGGTATATCGCCTCCCACGGCGTTCTGAGAAAGATCCTCGGCCGTTATCTCGATGTGCCGTCAAAGGAAATCTGCTTTGCAGCCGATTCTCATGGCAAGCCGTATCTGAAGGCCCCATGCACCCCGGCTGATCTTCGGTTCAATCTTTCACACTCCCGGGATATGGCGGTATATGCGGTTACCAGAAACCGGGATGTCGGCATCGATGTCGAACACCTCGAACGCGCAGGCAGCGGCCTGGAAATTGCACGGCGGTTTTTTGCCCCCGCCGAGGCGGATGCCATTGCAAGCGCGCCCCTTGAACTGCGCCCAAAGGCATTTCTTGCCTGCTGGACACGGAAGGAAGCGTTTCTTAAGGCAAAGGGTGACGGGTTGTCCATTCCCTTAAATGCATTTGAGGTGACCGTATGGCCGGCATCGCCCCCTGCATTGCTGAGCGTCGGCTGGGATGCATCCGAACATTTGAAATGGGTGCTTTTTGATGTTGACCCGGGGGGGGATTATGTGGCAACCCTTTCGGTTGAGCAGGGGGTGTCACAGCTCAGGTGTTTTGATGCCGATTGGACATGGCGGTTTAAGGATGCCGCTGCCCGCAGCCAGCTATAACCGGGAATGAAACCCGGGCGATGCCCGCAGCAGGGGAACGGATTTTCTGTTGCCCGGGACAGCCCTGAGAAAGGAGCGCTTCAATGGTCAATGCCATGCCGAAAATTATCACCGATGACGAGCAAAGGGACTTTGCCGACTTCATGTACGGCCTGTTTGCGGAAGAGGGCCAGTTTTTTCTCAGAAACGATGTGTGGCTCAGGTGGCGCCAGTGGTGCCGGGAACATGAAAAACCCGTGCAAGTCATGGAGCATTCGAAAACCGCCGGGTTTTTGAAGAAAGTCAATGAACTGTTGATCATCGACAACCTGTTTCTCATCATGCACCGCCATCAAAGAGGGAAAATCCGGTTATACCGGATGAACGCCGGCTGCGACCATATGCAGGAAATCAGCATCAGCCGGTATCTCGACTACAAGGACGCATACGTTCTGGGGAACCGGCCCGCGGCCAACAGCGATACCCTTGAAATTGATTTCTTGCCGTTTTACGACTATTCACCCAGCGTCCGGGCCGTCAAGAACGTCGGAAACGGCATCCGTTTTTTGAACAAGCACCTTTCTTCGACCATGTTTCAGAAGGCGGACGAATGGGGGGACAAGCTGTTTGACTTTATCCAGCTGCACCGCATGAACGGCCAGCAGCTGCTGGTGAACCCGGGGATTCTCCAAAGCCGGAATGACTGCCTGGAAGCGCTGGATGAAACGATCCGGGTGCTTGAAGGACAGGACCCGGAAACGCCCTATGCAGAGTTGGAGCGTGACATGAAGCGCAATGGCTTTGAGCCGGGGTGGGGATATAATGCCGGGCGGATCACGGAAACCATGGAGTTGCTCCGGGGGCTTTTTTTTGAACCCCGGAGCGATACCCTCGAAGAGTTTATTTCGCGGGTGCCGATGATATCGAAGGTGGCCATTTTGTCTCCCCATGGCTGGTTCGGCCAGGAAAAAGTGCTTGGTAAACCGGATACAGGGGGGCAGGTCATCTATATCCTCGACCAGGTGCGCGCCCTTGAAAAATATCTCATCAATGAATTTGAAATGGCGGGCATTACAGTTGAGCCCCGGATTATCGTAGTGACCCGGCTCATCCCCAATGCCGGGGATACAAGCTGCAACCAGCCTCGTGAAGATATCATCGGGACGGATTATTCCTATATCCTGCGGATACCGTTTTATGATGAGGACGGCAACGGGGTCCCGGATTGGATTTCACGGTTCAAAATATGGCCGTACCTGGACCGGTTCGCCAAGGACTGCGAAAATGAGCTCCTTGCGGAACTGCGCGGACGGCCTGACCTCATCGTCGGCAACTATTCAGACGGCAACCTGGTGGCGACCCTGCTGTCGAACCGTTTCAAGGTGATCCAGTGCACCATTGCCCATGCCCTGGAAAAGACGAAATACCTGTTCTCCGATCTCTACTGGCACAATATGGAGCAGGATTATCATTTTTCATGCCAGTTCACGGCGGACATCCTTTCCATGAACCGGTCGGATTTCATCATTACCAGCACCTACCAGGAGATCGCCGGCACGGATGACCGGATGGGGCAGTATGAATCCTACCAGTATTACACCATGCCCGGACTCTACCAGGTCATCAACGGCATCAACCTGTTTTCCCCGAAATTCAACGTGGTCCCCCCGGGCGTGGACGAAGCCAATTATTTCCCGTATTACCAGGCGGACAGGCGCACGGAAAGCCGGACCCGGCATTGGGCGCACCGTATTTTTCAGGAGCAGTCCGAAGATATATACGGCCACCTGGACGATCCTGAGAAACCGCCTGTTTTTACCATGGCCCGGCTCGACCGGATCAAGAATATTACGGGGCTCGTGGAGGCGTTCGGCCTGGTGCCCGAGCTGAGAGAACACTGCAACCTGGTGGTGGCCGCAGGAACCATTCATATGGACAAGTCCCAGGATGTGGAAGAGCGCAATGAAATAGAAAAAATGTATTCGCTCATCGAAAAATATCAGCTCCAGGGCAGCATTCGATGGCTCCCATCCGTGCCCAAGCAGGAAACCGGCGAAGTGTACCGGATTATCGCCGACAAAGGGGGCATGTTTGTCCAGCCGGCGCTTTTCGAGGCATTCGGCCTTACGGTGCTCGAGGCGATGCAGTGCGGGCTCCCGACCTTCGGCCCGATATTCGGCGGACCCTCGGAGATCATCATCAACCGGGAGAGCGGCTACCTGATGAACACCAGTAAACCGGAAATGATGGCGGGGGACATGCTGAATTTTATATTAAAGTGGGAAAAAGAGCCTGAACACTGGAAAACGATCTCTGAAAACGGTATAAAGCGGGTCAGGGAAAATTTCACATGGGCCAAGTACAGCGGAAAGCTGATCCGGCTGACAAAATTGTATGGGTTCTGGCGCTTTGCCGAGTCCGAGAAGGGGATGGTCCGAATGAACCGGTACTGCGACCTTTTTTACCACCTGTTTTTAAAACCCAGAGCAAAAGCGATTGAGTGAACCGACCATGACGATTCAAAAAATCATATCCGGCGCCCAGACGGGTGCAGACCGCGCAGCACTTGACTTTGCCATAGAATACGGCATCGAGCACGGCGGGTGGGTTCCCGAAGGGCGCAAGGCCGAAGACGGGATCATCCCCTTGCGATACAATGTCATGGAACTGCCCGGCGGAGATTACCCGGACAGGACGGCAAAAAACGTTATGGATTCCGATGGAACGCTGATTATCAGCCACGGCGAGCTGACCGGCGGGTCTCTGCTGACCCGGGTGCTGGCCGAAAAGCACGGGAAGCCGGTGTTTCATGCGGATATGACCCGGCTGATCGCGTTTGACGCCGCCATTGATATCCAGGAGTGGATGGACGCCCATGGCATTGAAGTGCTTAACGTGGCCGGTCCCCGTGAGAGCAAGGACAAG
>SKZX01000007.1 GCA_007127175.1 Desulfobacterales bacterium | reverse complement strand
GTAAATCTGTTTGACATCCATAAAAAGGTTCTCCGGTTTGTACTCCACTAAGGAATATAACTGCAAAGCGGTTCTTCGGCAAGATAGTCGCCGCATGCCTCGTAAGCCCTTGCCCGGCAGCCACCGCAGACCTTTCTGAACTGGCATGTACCGCATTTGCCGCCATAGTTGTCAGGATTTCTCAGCTTTCTGAAGATCTCGGAATGCCGCCATATATCCGCAAAAGAGGTTTTTGTGACATCCCCGCAGTCAAGATCCAGAAAACCGCATGGTTGAACGATTCCCGTGTGGGACACAAAACAGAAGCCTGTACCGCCGAGGCATCCCCGGGTCACCGCGTCCAGTCCGTGGGTCTGAAACGTTACCTGCCGGCCTTCCTCCCGGGATCGCTGGCGCAAAATCCGGTAATAATGGGGAGCGCATGTGGCTTTGAGCTGGAGGGCGGTTTTCTGCTTCTGGTCGTAGAACCAGTTGAGGGTGTCTTCGTATTCCTGGGCCGATATGGCTTTATCAACAATATATTTCCCGCGCCCGGTGGGCACCAGTAAAAAAATGTGCAGGGCCACGGCCCCGATATTTTCGGCAAAGTCAAGAATGGCGGGGATCTGGTCCTTGTTGAGTTGGGTAATGGTCGTGTTGATCTGAAATTCGATGCCGGCTTCCCTGGCGGCGTTGATGCCGTTGATCGCACCTTTATAGGCGCCGGGGACGCCCCGAAAAGCATCGTGCTGGTCTTCGCTTTCACCGTCGATGCTGATGCTGATGCGCTGGATGCCGGAATCTTTCATTTCCCGGGCGATTTCCGGGGTGACGAGGGTGCCGTTGGGGGCCATGACCATCCGCAGGCCCCGGTTTGTACCGTGGCGGGTGATGTCAAAAATGTCTTTGCGCAGAAGGGGTTCTCCGCCGGTAAGAATAACGATGGGCTTTCCGACCTCCGCGATCTGGTCAAGCAGCCTGAATGCTGCTGTAGAATCCATCTCACCGGTATACGGCCCGCAGGTGGCTGAAGCGCGGCAATGGATGCAGGACAGGTTGCAGTTTCGGGTGGTTTCCCATGCCACGAGGCGCAGTTCGTTCTGTGAAGGCCCATGGCCGGCGGGTTGCCCGTGTCCTCCAGGGTGTTCGCCAGGGTGACCGACTGCGGGGTTTACGGGGTGATTCATGGTTGAACAAGCTCCTTCATCTGGGCAGCGATTCAGAAAAAATCGGTTTCATCCGGTTTCAGCGGCTATGTGCGCTGAAGCGCCGTTGCTGCATCGATGGCAAAATAGGTGAGGATCATATCCGCGCCGGCGCGTTTGATGGCCGTCAGGGTTTCCATCATCACTTTTTCGCCGTCTATCCAGCCCATTTTCCCGGCTGCCTTGATCATGGCATATTCACCACTGACATTGTATGCGGCCACGGGCAGGTCGAATTCCTCCCTGATCCGACAGATGATATCCAGATAGGGCAGGGCGGGCTTGACCATGATGATGTCCGCCCCTTCTGATACGTCAAGGGCGGCTTCCCGAATGGCTTCCATTGCATTGGCCGGGTCCATCTGGTAGGTCCGCCGGTCCCCGAATTTGGGAGCGGAATGGGCTGCATCCCTGAAAGGCCCGTAAAAGGCGGAGCAGTACTTGACCGCATAGGACATGATGGGGACCTGGTTATGGCCCTCTTCATCGAGGACCTCACGAATCATGCCCACCCGTCCGTCCATCATGTCGGAAGGGGCCACCATGTCGGCGCCGGCGTCTGCATGGGAGACGGCGGTTCGGGCGAGAAGATCAAGGGTGGCGTCGTTGTCGATTTTCCCTTTGTCGACCATGCCGCAGTGACCGTGATCCGTGTACTGGCAAAGGCAGACGTCCGTTATGACGGACAGGCCGTCAACCTTTTCCTTGATGCTTCGCACGGCCTTCTGGACGATGCCGTCTTTGGCGTATGCCCGGGTGCCAAGCGGGTCCTTTTTTTCGGGTATGCCGAAAAGCATGACTGCCGGGATGCCAAGGTCACGCGCCTGGCGAGCTGCAAGCACGATGTTGTCGATGGAGAGATGGAACTGACCGGGCATGGAAGCAACGGGATTTTTGACGTTTTTTCCGCCAACGGCGAAAAGCGGCAAAATGAGGTCGTCCGCTGTCAGCACGGTCTCCCGGATCATCCGCCGGAACATGTCGCTGCTTCTCAGGCGGCGGGGCCTGTAGTCTGGAAATTGCATGGTCAGTGTCCTGTTGATGCAGGTTGCCGGTTATCGATTTGAATTTCCTCGTCTGTCAGGTAGCATGCCGGGTCCGGCGCCCAGAGGTCGCCGGTGAGCGCCTCGGCCCGCACACGGAAATTGCCGCCGCAGATATCAAGCCAGCAGCAGCGGGCGCACCGGCCGGTAACATGCTTCTTTTTTTCCTTGAGCTTTTTCATCAGCGGGTCTTCAAGGTCGTACCAGATTTTGGAAAACGGCCGGCTGCGTATATTTCCGAAGCTGTGGTGGCGCCAGAACTGGTCCGCATGGACATCACCGTTCCAGCTGATGCACCCGATACCGCGGCCGGAGTTGTTTCCCTCGTTCATCCGGAGCAGCGCAAGGACATCAGCGGCCCTTTTCGGGTCCTCTTTGAGCATGCGCATATAGATATAGGGCCCGTCTGCATGATTGTCGACAGTGAGGACCTCCTTGGGCTTGCCATTGTCATGAAGCGCTTTTGTGCGATCCATGATAAGGTCCAACACCTTGCGCGTTTCCTCATGGGTGAGGTCGTCGTTTACCAAAGTGGAGCCCCGCCCCGCATACACCAGGTGGTAAAAACAGATCCGCGGGATATCCATTTCTTCCAGCAAATCAAAAAGGGCAGGCACTTCATGGGCATTGAATCGGTTGATGGTAAATCGAAGCCCGACCTTGATGCCGGCGTTTTTGGCGTTGCGGATGCCGTCCAGGGCCGCGTCGAATGCTCCGGCCACCCCCCGGAACGAATCGTTGATGTCCTTTGTGCCGTCCAGGCTGATACCCACGTAGGACAGCCCGATATCTTTCAATACCTTTGCCGCTTCCGGCGTTATCAACGTACCGTTGGTTGAGATAACCGCCCGCATGCCTTTATTCACAGCGTATCCGGCAAGTTCGGGAAGGTCCCGGCGCATCATGGGTTCCCCGCCGGAAAACAAAATCACGGGGGTGCCAATGGCAGCCAGGTCATCGATCAAGGCCTTGCCCTCGGCGGTTGTCAGTTCATCATCCGTCTGCCGGGCTTTGGCGTGGGCATAGCAGTGGATGCATTTCAGGTTGCACTGCTGCGTCATGTTCCAGACAACCACGGGGCGCTTGTCGGCTGAAAACTGGAGCAGGTGCGATGGGAGTCCCTCGGACAGGCGCCCGTAACGCAGTGCGTCTGACGGTTCAACCGTTCCGCAATAGAGTTTTGAAATACCAATCATATATTCCTCGTCACGTAAGCGGTGCCCGAATGACAACCCTTCCGGTTTGCATTCGGGCACCGGGAAAATGTCGAATTTGACTTCCGGTCACGCCTTTGATCAGGATTCCGGCCGGAGATCAAAGCTTGACAAAAGGTCGGTCAGCGCCTCATCACTGGCACCCGCCGCTGCCTCGCCGTCATGCTTTTTCAGCTCATTCGTAATAAGTTGATTCAAATACGCTTCCGGATTCTCAAGGGCATTCTTTGAAATGAAAAAGCGGTTCTTGCCGGTCTTTTCCCTGAGCAGTTTCAGGCCATATTCAAAATCACCGGATAACTTATGATAAATCTGCTCGATATTCAATGAATGTTTTTCCATCTGCTCTGAAATCAGATCAATGGCATCCTCTTCAAAGACGATGTTCAGATCGTGCCGGTTGTAGAAATTGATTTCCAGCCACTTGATCCGT
>SKZX01000002.1 GCA_007127175.1 Desulfobacterales bacterium | reverse complement strand
TCCTGTAGTGGCAAGAAAGGGAATCATCTGGATCATCCGTATGCTTTCCATGTTGCGGGACCGACCCAGGGTGCGTCTTATATTTTCAACATTTGCGGAAATATCGAGGCCCGCCTGTGAGTGATCGCCCGGGCGGTGCATCTTTTTTAACTCCATGTAGGCGTTTCTGAAAATGCGGGCAACAGGGCTGTTCTTCAGCTCCTTGGCCTTGGTAAACGCATTGGAAAAGTCGCGGGTCTTCCAGAAGTATTCGATAAAGTGCGCGGATTCCTTGAATGCCTTTCGCAGGTAGAGATATTTGGTCAGAATAATCGCCCAAGTGGTTATGGAAAAGGCAAGCAGCAGGTAAATGACAAACTGCACCATGGGGCCTGCGCTTCGAACCATTGAAACAATACTGAGATCTTCGGGACTCATCCTGTTTGCTGCTCCGTAAAGAATCGTGAATATTTCCAGGCCGGGGACTTGCGGCGGACGTGACAAATTATGATAGAAGGTATCCAA
Organism: Desulfobacterales bacterium; assembly: GCA_007127175.1. Taxonomy (GTDB): domain Bacteria; phylum Desulfobacterota; class Desulfobacteria; order Desulfobacterales; family Desulfosalsimonadaceae; genus B1SED10-16. The sequence goes on along the minus strand of SKZX01000002.1, from coordinate 3,418 downwards.
GCCTGTATCCGCTGTCAAGCATAATACGCACCATAATCCTCTATTCGCGGCGATCTGTTGCGTTTTTCAAAAAAAAAAGCCTTTATGCACAAAGCATAAAGGCTTTTCTTATTTTGTCTGCAAAAGCGAGGAAAAGGCAGTCAGGAAAACGCTACATCATGCCGCCCATTCCGCCCATGCCGCCCATTCCGCCCATGCCGCCGCCGGGCATGCCGCCTTCAGGCTTTTCTTCAGGAATTTCAGCGATCATGGCCTCGGTGGTCAGCATCAGGGATGCCACGCTGGCCGCATTCTGCAGGGCAAAGCGAACGACCTTGGTCGGGTCGATAACACCGGCCTTGATCAGGTCTTCATAGGTATTGGTCTCGGCGTTGTAGCCAACCGCGTCTTTTTCCTTCTTGACCTGGTCGATGACCACGGAGCCCTCGAAACCGGCATTGTTGGCGATCTGGCGCAGGGGCTCCTCGATGGCGCGGATAACGACCTTGACGCCGAGTTCCTGCTCCACATCAAGCTTGAGTTTTTGAAGCGCGGGAACGCAGCGCACCAGGGCGACGCCGCCGCCGGGGACAATGCCTTCTTCCACGGCTGCGCGTGTGGCGTTAAGCGCATCTTCCACCCGGGCCTTCTTTTCCTTCATCTCGGTTTCCGTGGCAGCCCCCACGTTGATGACCGCAACCCCGCCCACGAGCTTGGCAAGGCGCTCCTGGAGTTTTTCCCGGTCATAATCAGAGGTGGTGTCCTCGACCTGTGCGCGGAGCTGCTTGACGCGCTTTTCAATATCGGCCTTTGTTCCGGCGCCGTCCACGATGGTGGTGTTGTCCTTGTCGATGGAAATGGACTTGGCCCGGCCAAGATCATCGATGGTAACGCTTTCCAGCTTGAGCCCGATATCCTCGGAAATCACCTGGCCGCCGGTCAAAACGGCGATATCCTGGAGCATTGCCTTTCTGCGGTCGCCGAATCCCGGCGCCTTGACGGCCGCGACATTCAGCGTGCCCCTGAGCTTGTTGACGACCAGGGTCGCCAGGGCTTCACCTTCCACGTCCTCGGCGATAATCAGAAGCGGCTTGCCCATGCGGGAAATCTGCTCAAGGATCGGCAGAAGGTCTTTCATGCTGCCGACTTTCTTTTCGCTGATCAGGATATAGGGATCGTCGAGGTTGACGGTCATTTTTTCCGTATCGGTGACAAAATAGGGGGACACATAGCCGCGGTCGAACTGCATGCCCTCGACGATGTCCAGGGTGGTTTCCATGGACTTGGCTTCCTCAACCGTGATAACGCCTTCCTTGCCGACCTTTTCCATGGCCTCGGCAATGATGTTGCCGATGGTTTCGTCGTTGTTCGCGGAAATGGTCCCGATCTGGGCGATCTCACGCTGGCTGCTGGCGGAACGGCTCAGTTCGTTCAGCGCCTTGACAGCCGCTTCAACGGCCTTGTCAATGCCGCGCTTGATGGACATGGGGTTGTTGCCGGCGGCAACGAGCTTCTGCCCTTCGTTATAAATGGAGCGGGCAAGCACGGTTGCGGTGGTGGTGCCGTCACCGGCCATGTCGCTGGTTTTGCTGGCGACTTCCTTGACCATCTGGGCGCCCATGTTTTCAAACTTGTCTTTGAACTCGATTTCCTTGGCAACGGTCACACCGTCTTTGGTCACGGTGGGCGAACCCCATGATTTGTCGATGACGACATTGCGGCCGCGGGGGCCAAGGGTTACCTGAACCGCATCGGCCAGCTTGTTTACGCCGTTTAACATTTTCTCACGGGCTTTATACCCGTATTTTATATCCTTAGCGCTCATATCTTGTTTCCTCCGGTTTTCGATTCAAAATTGAACAGGTTATTCGATAATTCCAAGAATATCGTCTTCCCGCATGACCAGATGCTCTTCATCTTCTATCTTGATCTCAGTGCCTGCATATTTTGCAAACAGTACCCTATCGCCCTTTTTGACCTGAAGCGGTATGCGCTTGCCGTCATCACCGAGTTTGCCGTCGCCGACCGCAATGACTTCACCCTGGGCAGGCTTTTCCTTGGCGCTGTCCGGAATGATAATCCCGCCCCTGGTTTTGGCTTCCTCTTCCAGGCGTTTTACAAGAATCCGATCATTTAAAGGTTTAATTTTCATTGCCAACTTCTCCTTTTCTTGTACCATTATCTGTTAACATTAAATATACGCGCAACACCCACAAGCAAAAGGCTGATGGAACGCATGTATTCCATTGGGGATTGGCCCAAAAAACAAACAGACCGGCGATAACACCGGCGTATTTATTCAGTTTCCGCCGCTTGATCACACGGGTGACGATTCACCCGGTTTGCATGCAGACGAACATGCCGGAGTATCCGTGCCTGACGATGACCCTGCAGCATCGGTTTTTTCCTGCTTATTTTTGCTTTCCGGGGATGAAGATGTTTTGCCGGAGCTGTTGGCGTAATCTGTGACATACCAACCGCTTCCTTTTAAATGGAATGTGCATTGAGAGATCCGCTTGTGCAGCCTGCCGGAACACTCCGGGCAATCCGAAAGCGGTTTGTCGGATACTTTCTGAAGTATTTCATGAACCCTGCCACAGGTCCCGCACTCATACTCATATATCGGCATCGTTAAAATTTCTCCTGTTTTCAGAATGATATCGAGACAATGATCGCAGCTTTCAAATAATTTTCCTAAATATAGTCAGCGAATATGCATTGTCAAGACATGGGTCATTTTTTTTTGCCTGCACTGCGCCTTCGGCAGCAATCGGTTCAGTCTGCAGACGGGGTCACAATTTCTCCCATCTCCTCGAACGCCTCCTGCCATTTGCAGTAAAACTCGAACACCGGCCCTATGTCATCAATATTTGCCTTACTGAGCATTTCACGGGTCGCGTGGTGCACCCGGATCTCTTCTAACTGTCGTTCTTCCGGCGCCACGTGAAAATGCTGAAGAAAACGCCTGAAGCGGACCACGTGAATCAATTCATGGCAGACGATATAAAGCATGAACGGATAGAGGCGCAGATGCCTGAAACGGTTGACGGCCGCAAGAATGGCATGGTCCTGGAGGCAGATCCGGTATAAATCCGTGGCATCGACTTCCAGCAGCGAATCCTTTTTCTGCGCACGGTAGCGCATGATCTGTGCAAAATGGGCGTCGACGATCTCGTGCGGTTCCAACTGCACGGCTGTCTTGATGTCGTAGTTCAACTGCAGCATCTGACTGCCTGAAAACTTGTAGAAGTTCGACACCAGTTCCTCGGCCACGCCAACGGCCTGGTTTACCGCCGTGATCTGATCGGCATCAAACGTTATTCGGGCCAGGCCTTCCGCCATGGTCGCCTTTCATTTTCAATAATGATCAGTTTCCCCCGGGTGGCACCGGGTGCTGCCCGGGGGAAATTGTCCTTTTTTTATTTAATCAGGATACCGG